>DIEK01000130.1 GCA_002418595.1 Candidatus Omnitrophica bacterium UBA5776
AGAACGCCAGGGCTGCCCCCACCGCATCCCCTTCCATGTTCACATGCATGGTAACCAGGAAACTCTTGTTATTTCGTATGCACTCAACAGCTTTTTTCATCATCTTTACGCCCTTTCAATTCATTCAGTATCTCCTCGATATGCATGCTGTATTCGCTGGAACGGTCCACCTTAAATACCATCTCCGGGCTGAAACGCAGTTTAATCCTCTCGGAGACCAGCTTGCGGATGAATCCCAACGCAGACTCAAGCGCCTCACCGCTCTTTTTGCGCGCCGCCTCTTCTCCCAGCACGCTGTAAAAGATCTTGGCAAAACGCAGGTCGTCGGTAAGCTCCACCTTGGTAATGGTAACAAACCCCAGCCTGGGGTCTTTCATCTCGTTATGTATTATGTTGCTCACTTCTCTCTTTATCGCCTGGGAGACTTTATCGCTCCTGCTCATTTCGGCCCGCTCCTTTCACTTCCCTGTCCGCGGCGGCGTACCTGCGTATCAAATTGCGCGCCAGGGCCAGTTCATCCTGCCTGCTTTGCACCTCTCCGTTAAGCCTGGCCTCGAGCACGGCGGAAAATATCCGCTGGTAGAGCGGCCCCGGCCCGCAGCCAAGCTGATGTATATCCCCGCCGTTTATACGAATAGGCATCCCGTTATAAAAACAGAGAAAATCTTCTATGTTTTTTCTGAACTGCCCGCCGCCGTGTTTTATGCTCAAGAAAAGTATGCTTTCGTAACTCAACGGCTCGAGTATCGAATATATTTCCGACGGCCTGGCGCGCGCGGAATGAAGCCGCTTCAGGCGCGCCGCGCCGAGCTGTTTGACGGCCAGGATTCTTTTTTCGTCGCCGCGGCGCATGCCGAACCTGCGGCAGAATTCCACCGTCTGGGCTGCCGTCAAGGCGTCCAGAAGGATCATCAGGTTGACCATCCAGATATCCGGACGCCTGCGGTGCGGCAGTCTTAGGCTGAACCAGGCGTCCCTGGCAGGGACCCGCCTGAATAAAGAGCATTCCTCCCTGCCGAGGGAAACCCGCGGATGCAGAAAATCCAGGCCGGCCGTGCGTTCAAGCCTGCGCAGTTGTCTGCAAGGGGACTTCTCTTTAAGCATCAGCAGCAGTTCGTCGCGCAGCCTGTGCGGATGCACGGAATGGAGCATCCCGGCACCGGCGGCTTTTTTCAATAAGGACAGTGTTCTCGGCTCTATCCTGAAACCATACCTCTGTTCGAACCGGACGGCGCGCAGGATGCGGGTCGGATCGTCAATAAAACTCTCCTTATGCAATACCCGTATCTTCCCTGCCTTCAAATCGCTCAACCCGCCGAAGGTATCGATCAACCTGCCGAAATCACCATCGTTTATGCTGGCCGCCATGGCGTTGATCGTGAAATCCCTGCGGTAAAGATCATCCTCTATCGTCCCCGGTTTGACCGAAGGCAGGGAAGCCGGCACCGGATAAGTCTCGGTCCTGGCGGTGGCCACGTCAACCTTCAGGCCGCCGTGCGCGACGGTCGCGGTCCCAAACCTGTGGTGGTGGACAACATTTCCCTTGAGCAATACCGCCAATTTCCGCGCCGTTTTCATCCCGTCTCCCTCAACTACGAAATCAAGGTCGTAAGTGTCGGCACGCAATAAAAGGTCCCGCACGCAACCGCCTACCAGGAATATCCTGCCGCCGCTGTCTTCCGCCGCTGCGGCCGCGAGGCCGATCGCATCCCGGGCATCCACAGGTAATTTCGACAGAAGCCGGTCAATTTTCATATTCCCCCCAGTCTAATACATTGTTACAAAAGTTTTCTTGGTGTTTGATAATCGAAAACAGAAAGCCGGCCGCAAACGAGAATTTCCATCTAAGTGGAGCCCCTCGGGCTAAACAGGCCGGGGATTTCCGGGCGAGGGGATCAAATCTCGATTTTCTGCTCTCATTTACTCCGTGCGCTGTTTAAAGAAATTATTTAACAGCGCACTACGGCCTGGGATGGAACATCTTGTGCACAGATTTCAGCCGGTCTTTATTGATATGCGTGTATATCTGCGTCGTGGAGATATTCGAGTGCCCCAGCATCTCCTGAACCGAACGCAGGTCCGCCCCGCGCTCAAGAAGGTGCGTGGCGAAGGAATGCCTCAACAGGTGCGGTTTGATCTCTTTCTTGATGCCCGCCTTCAAGGCGTAGCTTTTGATCATCTTCCAGACCGACTGCCTGGAGAGGCGCCGCCCCAACCTGCTGACAAACATATAATCGCTCTGTTTCTTCCCAAGCATCTTCCGACGGCTCTTCTCGAGATAAAGCCTGACGCTCTCGACCGCCTTACCGCCGAGAGGCACAACCCTTTCCTTGTTGCCCTTGCCGATACAACGCAGAAACCCGACATCCATGTTCACCGACCCGGTCTTGAGATCGACCGCCTCGGAAACACGCATGCCTGTGGCGTAAAGCGTCTCCAATATTGCCTTGTCTCGTATGCCGCGCGCCCTGCGCAGGTCCGGCTGCGCCAGCAGAGCTTCCACTTCCCCCACGGAAAGAGTATCCGGTATCTTCTTCCAGAGTTTCGGGGTATCTACCAACCCCGAAGGGTCATCCTTAAGCACCCTCTCCCGCACCAGGAAACGGTAGAACATCCGTATCGCCGCCAGCCGTCTCGCGATGGAATTGGAAGATATACCGCGCGCCTTCTGGGCAGACATAAACTCCACGATATCGTCGCGCGTAACCCCGGATAACGCGCCGGCGGAACGCTCGGATAAAAACGCCGCATATTCCTTAAGATCTCCCCGGTAGGAAACGAGCGTATTGAAAGACAGCCCGCGTTCCACGGAAAGATAATTCAGAAAGGTTTCCACCAGCTCTTTCATATCGTGATTTCAGCCCCGGGCGATATCACCTGATCAGCGCAAAAAAGGGTTCTTCCTTTTCTCCTCGCCTATGGTAGTGCTTTCCCCGTGACCGGGATAGACCGGGGTGTCTTCGGAGAGCGTCAATATCCGCTCGCGCAAAGACTCCAGCAAGGCATCCCCGTCGCCGCAGGGCAGGTCGCTCCTGCCTATACTTCCGCGGAACAGGCTGTCGCCGCTGAAAAGGATCTTCCGCCCTTCATCTTCGCAAAGAAGCGCTATACCTCCCGGTGTGTGACCGGGCAGATGGATCACGCGCATCTCAACTCCGCCGGCGGTAATTACCTGGTTGTCCTCGAGTTCCCTTATCTCCGCGGTAACGCTGAAAGGACTTCCCAGCGCAGCGGACATATTCAACTCCGGTTTGAGCAGAAAAGCCCTGTCGAGCATGTGCACGTATACCGGCAGACCAAACTCGTTGTCACAGCCGATATGATCGGCGTGGCCGTGCGTATTGATCACGCATTCCGCCGACAACTTGTGTTTTTCCAGCCGGCGCTTGATAACCCGGATATCCGCCCCGGGGTCTATCACCGCGGCCTTGCCTCCGGAATGCGCTGCCACGACATAACAATTGGAATCAAGTTCCCCCACCACTATGCGCTCAATCAACATGCTTCTGTCCCTCTGCGGCGGGAACCATACTGTTGAGATAAACCGATATTTCTTTTTTCAATACTTCAGCCGGATTCCTGAAATTTTCCACCCTATTGCCGTAAATATCCGACTCGACCCCGCCGCGCAATTTCAAGATCCTGTTTACATACTCTCGCGCGGCAGGCTGTTCGGCGGCGCCGGCGATGCCGATACAGGCGCGCAAGTGTTTCAATGATTCATCGAGACAATATAACTGCCGCTTACGGTTCCCGCCGGGAGAAAGCGCGGAAAGGAATTCATCGTACCAACTCCTCCAATATAGAAGGTTCTGGCGATAGAGTTCCTGCGGATCCTGTCCCGACGCGAAGTACTCCTCCGGAGCCAGCACCATCTCCACCTCGCGCTCCGCGCTCTTCTTACGGGTAAACTTCCTGGAAAACGATTCGCAGCCGGCCGTCAATAACATAACCGCGGCCATAACGAACGCTAATACGCGATCCATCGACTACCTCCATTTAGTAAACGGTGAACTATGGTCTGTGTGCCATCGATTTCGTTATTATCAGTTCAAACTCCTTCTCATCCATAACGCGCACGCCGAGATCTTGAGCTTTCGCGTATTTCGAACCGGGCTCCTCACCGGCCACGAGCAAAGAAGTCTTTTTTCCTACGGAAGAGGAGACCGTTCCGCCCAGGCTGCGCACCAGTTCCTCGGCCGCCGCACGCTCCATGGAACATAGCCGGCCGGTGAAAACCACCGTCTTGCCGAGAAAAAAAGAGGATTTCTTTTCCTGCGGCTCCGGACCGCCGCCGAAATTCACTCCGGCGTTCTGCAGACGCTTGAGCAGGGTCATGGTCTGCGGCTGAGCGAAATAATCCGTTATCGAAGCAGATATCTCGGGGCCTATATCTTCGAGACCCTCTAATTCTTCCCTGCCTGCCGCAGACAACTTCTCCATATCACGATAATGCGCCGCCAGCGCGTAAGCGTTCCTTTCCCCCACGTGCCGTATTCCGAGCCCGTAAATCAGCCTCTCCAACGGACGCGATTTGCTTTTCGCCACGGCGGCGAGCAGGTTAACCGTTTTTTTCTCCTTGAATCCCTCAAGGCGGGAAAGTTTCTCCCGATCCAACGAATAAACATCCGCGAAATCGCGCACCAGCCCCAATTTCACCAGTTGTGAAACCACCGATTCCCCCATACCTTCGATGTCCATCGCTGAACGCGAGGCGAAATGCATAAGGCCGCGCTCCAATTGCTCCGGGCAGGATGGATTGATACAACGTAAAGCCACTTCCTCTTCTTTAACCCGGAAAAGCCTGCCGCCGCAGGCCGGGCATTTCTCCGGAGGAGAATACGGGGTTTTACCTTTTTGCTCTACCACTTTGACTATCTTGGGGATCACATCCCCTGCCCTCTCCACAAGCACCCGGTCGCTTTCCCGGATACCGAGCCGTTTGATCTCCTCGAAATTATGCAGGGTGGCGCTGCTGATCGTCACTCCGCCGCAGGC
>DIEK01000087.1 GCA_002418595.1 Candidatus Omnitrophica bacterium UBA5776
CGGGCTTTGGAGGCCGTCGTCCCCTGGCTGGACGCGGCCAACGTGGATATAAAGTTTTTCAGGGAGGCCTCATACCGCCAACACTGCGGGGCGGCGCTGGGACCGGTCCTGGAATCGGTGCGCCTGATGAAAAAGCTCGGCATCTGGGTGGAACTTACCACGCTGTTGATACCGGGTTTGAACGATTCCAGGGAGGAACTCGAAGGGCTGGCGGGGTTTATCGCTTCTCTCGACCGCAATATACCCTGGCATATCTCGCGGTTCCATCCGGATTATAAATTCAGCGCATTTCAATCCACCCCGGAGCCGCTTGTGAGAGAGGCGGTGGAGACCGGTAAGCGGGCCGGGCTTCCTTATGTTTACGCCGGCAACGTCTCGGGCTGGGGCGCAGATACGCATTGTCATAATTGCCGGGAGCTTTTGATAAAAAGGGAAGTATTCCATATCCGGAATTGCGGGATGCATAACGGGAAATGCCGTTTTTGCGGGGAGACGATCCCGGGGGTATTCGCCGGGGGATGGTAGTGAACTGCATATACAACAGAAAGGCTGTGGAGTGATCGCTGAAGTTAAATGGTGGCAGAAAGACGCCGTCGATACGGCCAGGGAACTCGGGACGGATCTGAATAAAGGGCTTTCCCTGCAGGCAGCCGGCGACCGTTTGCGCGAATACGGGCCCAACGAATTGAAGGAAGCCGAGCACGATTCGGCGTTTGAGATTTTCATCGCTCAGTTCAAGAGTTTCATCATCTGGGTGCTGATCGCGGCCGCGGTCATATCCGGTTTTTTGAACGAGTGGGGCGACGCGCTGGCAATACTGGCGGTGGTGGTATTGAACGCTTTTCTCGGATTCCTGCAGGAATACCGCGCGGAGAAGTCCCTGGCGGCGTTGAAGAAAATGTCCAGCCCGGTATCCCGCATAATACGCAGCGGCGTGCGCGGAATGATCCCTTCCCGCGATCTGGTCCCGGGAGACCTGATCGAGATAGAGGCGGGGGATAATCTGCAGGCGGACTGCCGTGTTTGCTGGATTACGCGTAATTTCGCGGTTCAGGAAGCCAGTCTCACCGGGGAGTCGCTACCGGTAAACAAGACCGAACTTCCTTTGAATATAGCCGATGCCGGCTTGGCCGACAGGGCAAATATGGTCTACATGGGGACATCCGTGGTGGCGGGCAAAGCCAGAGCGCTGGTGGTCAACACCGGGATGAGCACCGAGCTCGGCAGGATAGCCGGTATGATACAGCAGCAGGCCGCGGAACAGACGCCTTTGCAGCGCAAACTGGAAGAGTTCGGCAGGTGGATAGTATATATTTGTTTCGCGCTGGTGGGTATCGTTTTTATCCTGGAAATGCTGCGCGGCGGAAGGATGCTGGATGTCTTTCTTACCGCGGTCAGCCTCGCAGTGGCGGCCATTCCGGAAGGACTGCCGGCGGTGGTCACAGTGGCTTTGGCCCTCGGTGTGCAGCGTATGGTCAAACGCAATGCTTTGATCAGGAAGCTTCCTTCGGTGGAGACGCTGGGCTGCGCCACGGTTATCTGCACAGATAAAACCGGGACCTTGACCAGAAATGAAATGACCGTACAACGCGTGGCGTTTCCGGGCCGCGTATTCTCGGTGGAGGGCAGCGGATATTCCTCCGCGGGGGATTTTCTACTGGACGGCAGGAAGATAAATCCTCTCGATTTTCCGGAGTTGAAAAAGGCGCTGCTCTGCGGCGTCCTTTGCAACGGCGCCGAGCTGGTTTTCTCTTCCGGCAGGACCAGCGTTGTCGGAGATCCTACCGAGGGCGCGATATTGGTCGCGGCGGCGAAAATGGGGATCGATAAATCGGCGCTGGAAAAAGAGTTCCCTTTCGTGGAAGAGATCCCTTTCGACCCGAAACGCAAGAAAATGAGTCTGGTGCGCAGGCAGGGGGACGGATTTGCCGTCTTCGCCAAGGGGGCCCCGGATGTGCTTATCGGGGACTGCTCGGAGATCGAAGAGAACGGGGTCAGGCGCAGGCTTTCTCCGGAAGAGAAGAAACGGATACTGGAGCTGAACGACAGCCTGGCTGACGGCGCGATGCGCGTCCTGGCCGTCGCCTACCGCCCTTTAGACGGCAGGCCGGAGGATTATAACCCGGATTTTATAGAGCGTTATCTTGTTTTTTGCGGGCTGATTGCCATGATGGACCCTCCCCGCCCGGAGGCGGCTGAGGCGGTGTCCAGATGCAGAAGGGCCGGCATACGCACCGTTATGATCACCGGTGATCATAAGAATACCGCCGTGGCGGTGGCGCGCAGTCTCGGATTTTTCGATTCCGGTTCCGGCGCTTTGAGCGGAGAGGAACTGGACCTTCTTCCCGAAAATGAGTTCTCCGCCCGCGTGGAGAATATCGCGGTATATGCCAGGGTCTCTCCGGAGCATAAACTACGGATTGTGCGGGCCTGGCGCGGCCGCGGCGAGATCGTCGCCATGACCGGAGACGGAGTCAACGACGCCCCCGCGGTAAAGGAAGCCGACATCGGGGTGGCCATGGGGATTACCGGCACGGATGTTACCAAAGAGGTTTCCGACATGGTCGTTACCGACGACAATTTCTCTTCTATAGTCGCCGCGGTGGAGGAAGGGCGCGGCATATACGGTAACATCCGCAAGTTCATACATTATCTGCTTTCCTGCAATACGGGGGAAATTATGGTCATGTTCGCGGCTTCCCTCTTCGGTCTGCCGGTGCCGCTTTTGCCGATACACATACTCTGGGTTAACCTGGTAACGGACAGCCTGCCTGCCCTGGCGCTGGGGGTGGAGCCCGTAGAGCGGGACGTCATGTCCAGGCCTCCGCGCGATCCGCAGGAAAAGATAATCGACGGCGGGCGTCTTAAGCTGATGCTTTTCCAGGGGGGGCTTATAGCTTTTTGCAGCCTCGCCGCTTTTGTCTTCGAGCTGTTCGTCCGTAAACAGGGTTTAATGGCGGCCCGGACCGCGGCCTTTATCGTGCTTTCCTGCAGCCAGCTCTTTCATGCCTTCAACTGCCGCAGCATGGAGCGTCCGGTATTCTCGCTCGGCATATTCTCCAACGTCAAGCTGGCGGCGGCGGTGCTGGTCTCTTTCCTGCTTTTGCTGGCGGCGGTATACATGCCGTTCTTCTCCGACATCTTCAGCGTTTCTTCGCCGGATCTTTCGGACTGGGCCGTTATGGTGGTCCTTTCCTCCTTACCGTTATGGTGCGTGGAATTGATGAAGAAGGTGCGCGGCCGGCAATAGCCGGAGCGCGCGCCCCTTCGGCCGTCGCCCAGGAACGCAGTCTTTCCCGCGAGGTTCCTTTTAAGAAAATAGTTTACTAAGGAGTTCCTTTACTGGTAGAATAAAGCGAGCCGGCGAGCCGGTCATACAAAGGAAGATCATTATGATGCTTGAAGTTAAAAACGTAAGCGTGGAAGTATCCGGCCGGCTCATCCTTCAGGGCGTGGATATGCATATACGCAAGGGGGAAGTGGTTGTGCTGTTTGGGCCGAACGGCAGCGGCAAGAGCACGCTGCTTAAGACGATAATGGGATTCGAGGGGTATAAAGTGATCTCCGGAGAGATCCTTCTGGGAGAGACCAGGATAGACGGGCTTCCCGTGGAAGAAAGAGTGAAGCTCGGTCTCGGGTTGATGTATCAGCATCCTCCGCAGGTCAGGGGCGTCAAGCTTGCCCAGATCGCCGGCCGTCTGAGCGGCAATGCCGGGTTGATAAAGGAGATGTCGGAAAGGCTTTCCCTTTCTTCGCATCTATCCAGGGATATAAACATGGGGTTTTCCGGCGGGGAGATGAAACGTTCGGAACTTTTTCAACTGATCCTGCAGGATCCCGGCCTGCTCCTTCTCGACGAGCCGGAGTCGGGCGTGGATCTGGAGAACATTTCGGTCATGGGTAAAGTGCTGGATGGGTATCTCAAGGAAGAAGGTAAGTCGGCCCTGATCATAACCCATACCGGTTATATCCTGGATTATATAAACGCCAGGAAAGGCTGCGTGATGATAGACGGGAAGATGTGGTGCGTGGGCAGGCCGAAAGAGATATTCGAGAACATAAGGGAACGCGGATACGACAAATGCATGGGATGCGATGATAGAGCACAATCGGCAAGATAATCTGGAGGGTCGCGACCGCGATACCATCGTTTCCACGGGAATGGATTTCTCCGAGAAGGAACGCTCGGGAAGTTTCCTGCAGCAGGACTCAGGGCTGATGTTCGCCCGGTCCCTTTCAGACGGCCTGGAGATAATGGAGATCAAGGAAGCATTGGAAAAAGACCCGGAGGCCGCCGGTTATTTCGGCGCTAATTTCCGTTCCACGGGCAGGGATTTCGACAGAGAGACTGAAGGCGGATATTTCATCAGGGTCAAGCGCGGCCATACGATAGAATTCCCGGTGCAGGCCTGCCTTTTTCTAAAACAACAGGGGTTCAGGCAGAAGGTGCACAACCTGATCGTAGTGGAAGAGGGCGCCAAGGCCTACATAATAACCGGGTGTTCCGCCTCCCACTCCGCTTCCGAAGGCATGCATATGGGCATATCGGAATTTTTCGTGCACAACGGAGCATATCTTAATTTTACCATGATCCATTCCTGGCAGGAGAGCGTCAGCGTGAAGCCGGTGAGCATCGCTTCCGTCGGGGAAGAGGCGGTGTTTATCTCGAATTACGTCTGTCTGAAACCGGTGCGCGACATCACTATGTATCCCACGGCTCTTTTGCACGGCAGAAAGGCGCGGACGAGCTTTAATTCCATAATACTTTCGCATCCCGGTTCCCTGCAGGACGTCGGATCCCGCGTTGCGCTGCAGGCCGAGGAGACGCAGGCGGAGATCATCTCGAGGGCGGTCAGCCTGGGCGGAAAGGTGGTGGCCCGCGGGCATATCAAGGCCGCCGCCCGTAACGTCAAAGGTCACCTGGAATGCCGGGGCCTGATACTGCCGGAACAGGGGAGCATTTACGCGATACCGGAGATGGAGACCGATTACCGCGATGTGGATCTTTCGCATGAAGCCGCCATCGGCAGGATCAACAAGGACGAAATCGAATACCTGCGTTGCCGCGGGCTCTCTCCCCGGGAGGCGCAGTCGCTGATCGTGCGCGGATTCATGGATGTCGGTGTGCTGGGCCTGCCGGACAAGCTGAAGGCGGAGATAGAAGAGTTGGAAAACAGCACGCTGAAAGCGGGACTGTAAAGCGGGGGAAGGGATGCTCAAACCAAAAGTTGCGGTCATCGGCTGCGGCAACGTCGGCATGCGCTACGCCCACAGTCTTATGATCGGAGGAGCGGCCAGGTCGATCGTGATTGTCGACGTCGACGTAGAACGCGCGGAAGGAGAGGTTCTCGATCTTTCCAGCGGCATGCCGTATATCGTTTCCCCGATAGAGGTCTCTTCCGGGACATACGCGGATATCGCGGGATCGGACCTGGTGGTGATTACCGCCGGGCGCAAGCAAAGCCCGGGCCAGACGCGCATGGCGCTGGCGAAGGACAACGTGGATCTTTTCCGCCGGATCGTCCCCGAGATAGTAAAACACGCCCCAGACGCGGTTCTCCTTGTTGTTTCCAATCCGGTGGATGTGTTGTCTTACGCCGCGTATAAATTCTCCGGCAGGCCTTCCGGGAAGGTGATAGGTTCCGGCACGGTGCTGGATTCCGGCAGGCTGCGCTGGCTGCTTTCATGCCATTGCGGGGTCGACGCGCGCAACATTCACGCTTACATGCTGGGGGAGCACGGGGACAGCGAGTTCCCTGTCTGGAGCCGCGCTATGATCGGCGGGATATTGCTGGATGAATACTGTCCGGTCTGCGGAAAATGCGACCGCGGGGACCTGCTGGAAAAAATATCGGAGGAAGTGCGCACTTTCGCTTACAAGGTCATCGAGCGCAAAGGGGAGACTTCCTACGGTATCGGGCTCGCCCTGGTGCGTATCACCCAGGCCGTCCTGCACGACCAGAATTCCGTGTTGCCGGTCGGCTGCCTCGTTGCGGATTATTACGGCATCAATGACGTCTATATGAGTCTCCCGGCGGTGGTGAATCGTTCCGGATTGCGGCAGATCCTCAGGCCCAGGCTTAACGACGTGGAGATCGGCTTGTTGAAGAAGTCGGCCGCGGAGATAAGAAACGTGCTGGACGAGTGCGGCTTATGAGGATATTCGATGTTTCTTTTACCGGCGGCATGGAAAGGACTTCCTGCGTTAGGAGTTTTCGTTTCGACTGCGCGGAGAAGATTGATTTCCTTCCCGGGCAGTTCCTGAAACTTATTTTCGATGAGGCGGCCCCGGAGAACGGGGAATTGAACAAATACCTTTCTTTTTCCTGTTCTCCCCACCGCGGGTACATTGAGGTGACGAAAAAGCTGACCGGGAGCGGGTTTTCCCTGCGCCTGCAGGCGCTTAAAACCGGAGAGAAAGTCAAACTGCAGGCGCCGATGGGCCGCTGCACGCTCAACCCGGAATACTCCCGGGTGGGTTTTATCTGCGGAGGCATCGGCATAACCCCGGTGATCTCGATGATAGATTATATGGCATACAAGGGATTCCCGGCGGACGCCGTTCTTTTCTATTCCAACAGGACCGCCGAAGAAACGGCGTTCAAACGAGACCTGGACCTCTGGAAAACTGGTAACGACCGGTTAAAGGTGCACTATGCGGTTACCGACTGCCGGCCGCCGGAGGAAGACTGTTTTTATGGGCGGATAGACCGCGCTTTCATAGAAGAGCGCGACCCGTTATTCAAGGAGAGAACGGTATTCATCTTCGGGCCTCCCGTCATGGTAACGGAAATGAGAGGGATTTGTTCGCAGATCGGGTGCCTCGGAAGCAACATTAAAAGCGAAGGTTTCACCGGCTATTGAAGAAGGAGGCGTGAAAATGACTTTGATGAAAGACCTGTTCCAGAATGCGGATTGGAAAACGGAAAAACACGTTCCGGCCATAGATTTGCCTCTTCAGGCCTCTAAAGACGGGACATTCGAGATAATCGTGACGGTTGGCAGGCAGATTCCGCATCCAAATACTTCAGCTCATCATATCGCTTATATAGAGGTGTATTTCCTTCCGCAGGGCGAGAAATTCCCTTACCAGGCCGCCAGGTGCGAATTCCCAGCGCACGGGGCCTCTACCCAGGGGGCGGACACCAGCGGAGTATATTCTCTCCCCGAGGCAAGGGTCAAGATAAAAACAGAGAAGCCCGGCACGGTGGTAGCCTGCGCTTATTGTAATATCCACGGGCTCTGGGAGAATTCGGCTGTATTGACTATCGGCTGAGATTTTCGTGCCGGCGGTTGATCAAAACGGGATGATTGCCTGTAAGCTTTAGGGAGGTTGCCGGAGCGATCGAGAATCAAAAAGGGGAATTTGATCCGCTGGAAATTCTCGACCGAGGCCTGATCTCTCTTGGTTATTGTCGGGAAAGAAATAGCAGTAAATCCGCAGCCGCATATGCGCTGTGTACCGGCGACGCATCGGCTTCGCCGGAAAAATAGAGAAGCCGCTGGTTTCAGTGCGAAGGGTTTCTCTCCGGAGGGAAAAATTATGCTGACCAAGGTATTCGGGTTTATCCTGGGGGCGGTATTGTTGTCGTCCGGCGCGGCTTTTGCCGCCGGGGAACGAGGTGAATTCATTTACCGCGGGGTGGTTTACGCCATGAAAGCCGATTTCCCTTCGGCATCCGCGGAATTCCGGCAGGCATACCAGCTCAACAGGTTCGATCCGGAGGCGGATTTTTACCTGCAGATAATTGAGGATATCCGGCAGGGGCTGGTGCCTTCCTCTACGGCTGTGAATATATTTAAGGGCGTGGATTATTTCCGCAAGAAATATCATAATCCGGCGTTGGAAGAACTGGACTCCGCCATAGAAGCCAGCCCCGGTTACATAAAAGCGTATCTTATACGCTGTAATATTTTCCTCGATAAGGCGGATTACAGGTCCGCAGGGGCCGACGGGGAAAAGATGGTAGGGATGGATTCTTCTTACGCCCCGGGATACAACGCCAGGGGCAGGGTTCATCTCGAGACCGGGATGTACGAGAAGGCCCTGCGGGATTTCGGCAGCGCAATAGAGCTGGATGAGGATTACAGCGAGGCTTACGATAACCGGGGTAACGCTTATTTCAGACTCGGAGTCTTTGATTCCGCCCTGGCCGATTTCAACGAATCCCTGCGCATAGACCCTTTTTACGTGCAGGCGTACAACGACCGCGGCAATGTCTTTTTGCGTCTTAAACAGTACGCCAAGGCCATCGCGGATTATTCCAGGGCCATAGAGCTGGATCCCGCCTGCGTTAAGGCCTACAATAACCGGGGTGTCGTCTTCCGCCGGCAGGAGAAATATATGGACGCCCTTAACGATTTCAACATGGCTTTGAAGATAGATCCCGGATTCTTTGCCGCTTATTTCAACAAGGCGCTTGTGTTCGACAAGCTTTTTAAGGGCAGGGAAGCCGCGGCGGCGTATTCCGATTTCCTCGCCAGGGCGGGAAAGGACGTTCAACAGGAACAGAATATCGCGTACGCCAGGCGACGGCTGGCATTCTGGCGGGGGCAGGAGACCGGCAAGGATATCGTGAGCGAATGATGCCGGGGAGTTTTACTAAAACCGCGGAAATTCCCGGTTTTCAAGTCTAAAGGAGGAGCCGGTGCTTTGTGAAATAAGCAAAGGTGTATTCTGGGTCGGTGCCGTGGACTGGAACATCAGGAATTTTCACGGTCACACTTTCAATACTTTCTCGGGAACGACGTATAATGCTTACCTTATAATAGATGACAAGATCACTCTGATAGATACCGTATTCGGGCCTTTCTCACGGGATTTGCTGGAGAATATCTCCGCGATCGTGCCTCCGGAGAAGATAGATTATGTGGTGGCGAACCACGTGGAAACCGACCATTCGGGAGCCTTGCCGGAAGTGATGCGCGCGGCCCCGCGGGCAAAGCTGTTAGGTACGGCAAAATGCCGCGAGGGTCTATCGAGGCATTATTACGCGGATTGGCCTTTTCAGACCGTAAAGACCGGCGACAGACTTGTCCTGGGGAAGAGATCGCTCATTTTTATTGAAGCTCCCATGCTGCATTGGCCGGACAGTATGTTCACTTATCTGGACGGAAAGGAAATATTGTTTTCCAACGACGCTTTTGGGCAGCACCTCGCCCACTGCAGAAGGTTCGCCGACGAGGCCGAGCAGGGGATGCTTATGCGCGAGGCGGCCAAATACTACGCCAATATCCTCTGGCCTTTAAGCCGGCTTGTATCCGGAAAGATCGCGGAACTGCGGAACAGCGGCCTGCCGGTCTCCATGATCGCTCCCAGCCACGGTATGATATGGCGTAACGACCCCGGCGCGATAATCGAGAGCTACTCCCGCTGGGCGCTGAATTCTTCAGTCCCCAGGGCCGTGGTCGTCTATGAAAGCATGTGGGGAGGCACTGAAAAGATGGCGGGCGCGATTTACTCCGGGTTGTTGGAAACAGGGGCCGAGGCCGAGGTGTTCGACATAAACCGGGCCGACCGCACGGAGATAATAGGCAGGATGCTTGAGGCCGGCGGATATCTTTTTGGTTCATCCACCCATGACAACGGCATGCTGCCGAATCTCGCCGGATTCCTTCATTTGCTCAAAGGATTAAAACCGCAGAACCGTCTTAGCGCGGTTTTCGGTTCTTTCGGCTGGGCCGGCGGGGCGGTGAATGAGATGGAAGCGTTGTTGTCCGGCGCCGGCATACCGCCGGCTTGCCGCGGGCTCTCCGTTCAATATAGCCCTTCTCCGGCTGATTTAGAGGCCTGCCGCGAATTCGGCCGTGATTTCGGACGCAGACTTGTCGCAGCGCACAAGTGAATAAAATCACGAGCCGAAGCCGGACCGCCGCCCTTGGCGCGCGGATAATATAAACACCGCTTGGTTTTAAAATCATGAGCAAACCGCGGCCTTCAGGCCGCAAAAGCGCCTAATTATTTGCAGCGCGAAGGAGGTTATTATGCAAAAATACCGTTGCACAGTCTGTGGTTATATATATGATCCCCAGCAGGGGGATTCTTCAGCCGGGATCGCTCCAGGGACGGCGTTCGAGGCTCTGCCGGATACCTGGGTTTGCCCCGAATGCGGCGTCGGGAAAGATATGTTCGAGAAAATTTAGCCCGCTTATGATTATCCCGGAGGAAGTTTCCTCTTTTTTGCTCGCGCAGAGTTTTGTCGTAGCCTGTTCCATAGACGCGGACGGTTATCCGCATGCCTCCTGTAAAGGCGTGGTGGATATAATCGCTCCCGCGGGGGAGATATACCTGCTGGATCTTTATAAGAAACGCACTTACGGCAATATACTGCGCAACGGCAGGTTCAGCGTAACTGCCGTCGAGGAACACGGATTCAAGGGGTATTGCCTTAAAGGGGAGGCGGAGATAATCCTGAAAGAACGGTTGCCGGCAGAGGTCTTAAGGTTATGGGAGAAAAGAATAACCGCCAGGCTGGCGCAAAGATTGATAACCAACCTCGGCGGCCGCAAAGGTCATCCTTTTCATCCCGAAGCCCTGCTTCCGGCACCCGAATATATGATCAAGCTGAACGTCGCAAGTATCATGGATTTGACCCCGGCCGTTCTTAAGACTTGACCGGCGAGGCCGCCCGGTTCCGGCAAAGGAGGCGTGTATGAAGAACGTAAAGGTTTACAGCACTCCCACATGTCCTTACTGTATCCGTCTGAAACAGTTCCTTAATGAAAGCAACGTTGTCTTCGAGGATATCGACGTTTCCGTGAACCGCGCTGCGGCGGATGAGATCGTTGACAGGACCGGCCAGATGGGCGTGCCGGTCATTGACATCGAAGGAGAGCTTATCGTGGGATTCGACCGCGAGCGCGTCAAACAGGCGCTGGGGCTGGTTTAAACGGACGGGGGAGACGCGGGATGAAACAGGCGGATCTTTTGATAATAGGAGGAGGGCCGGCGGGAGTCACGGCCGCCATCTATGCCGCCAGGAAGGGGCTGGATTTCATGATGATCAGCCGCGATATCGGCGGACAGGCGGCCTGGAGCGGACGCATCGAGAATTACACCGGATGTCAGGTGGTTAGCGGTCCGGAGTTGACCGCAAGATTCGAAGAGCATCTGAAGAAATTCAGCATCAGGCTGGTGCAGCCTGAGACCGCTTTGTCCCTTACGCGGGACAGCGGGCGGTTCAGGGTCTCCGGAGAAAAAGATGCATATAGCGCCTCGGCGGTGATTGTTGCGACGGGGAAGCGTTCGCGCCTGCTGGGAGTTAAGGGAGAAAAGGAATTCCTCGGCAGGGGGCTTACCTATTGCGCGGTCTGCGACGGGCCTCTGTTCGCCGGCCGGGACGTCGCGGTCATCGGCGGGGGCAACTCGGCGCTCGACGCGGCTCTACAGATGTCGCGCATAGCCTCCAGGGTATACGTGCTGGAATCTTCCGGGGACTTCACGGCCGACAAGATCCTGGTAAACAGGCTTTCGGCCGCCGGCAACGTGGAGATTTATAAGAATGCCTCGGTAATGGAGGTCAGAGGCGGCCGTTTTGTGGAAGGCATACGGTTTTCGGCACAAGGAAAAGAGTCGATACTGCCGGTCCGCGGGGTTTTCGTGGAGATAGGGCTTGCCCCCAATTCCGAATTCGCCGCCATCGCCTCCAGAAACGAAAAAGGGGAGATCAAGGTTGATTGTTCCAACGGAACCGGCGTCCCCGGATTGTTCGCCGCCGGCGACGTTACCGATGTCCCGGAAAAACAGATCGTTATTGCCGCCGGCGACGGGGCAAAAGCCGCGCTTTCCGCCGCCAGATATCTGCTTTCTTTGTAAGTTCCGTTCAGGGTAATGCCTTAAACAGGGTTGACAAAAAGGCATTATTTTGGTATACTCTACTATTATAATCAGGATTATAGCCATGAGAATAACATATAAAGGCGATTATGCGCTTAAAGCCATACTTGACCTGGCGATCCACTATCATGACAAGCCGGCTCCGGTGAGTATCCAGCACATGGCCGGCCGGTTGGATATCCCCATCAAGTTCCTCGAGCAAGTGCTGCTGGAATTGAAGAAAGGCGGTTTTGTCGAGAGCCGCCGGGGCAAAGTAGGAGGTTATCTCCTATCAAGGCCGCCTTCGGAGATATCCCTGGGGCATGTTGTGCGTTTCATCGCTTCTCCGGTTGAGCCGATCGCCTGCGTGGAGGACGGATATAAAGGGTGCCGGGATATATATAAGTGCGTTTTCAGGGAGGTCTGGCAGAGGGTCTCCGAAGCCACTATGCGGATTGTCGACGGCGTCACTTTTTCCGACCTGCTGGAGAATCTTAACCGTAAAGATAAAGAACAGATGGTCTATCAGATATAAAATACGCCGATGTTAACTAAAAATGTTTCTGCCCTGATCGGGAATACTCCCCTGGTAAAATTGAATTCGCTGCCCGAGCGGCGCGGCGCGAACGTCTTCGCAAAGATTGAAGGGCTAAACCCCGGAGGCAGCATCAAAGACCGCATTTGCCTCCATATTGTCAATGAAGCGGAGCGCAACGGGCAGTTGAAACCGGGCTATACCATAATCGAGCCCACCAGCGGTAATACCGGGATAGGTCTCGCCATGCTTTCCGCCTTGCGGGGCTACAGATGCATTATAGTCATGCCGGAAAATATGAGCCGTCAGCGCTGCGAAATACTGGGCAGTTACGGGGCGGAAGTCGTGCTCACGCCCGTTGCCGGCGGCATGCGCGCCGCGATCGATAAAGCCGGTGAAATAGGCCGTTCCGTGAAGAAAAGTTATTCCATCAGGCAGTTCAGCAACCCGGCCAATCCCGAAGCCCACCGCAGGACAACGGCAACGGAGATATTGCGCGATACCCCGGGAAGGATCGACGCCTTTGTTTGCGGTGTCGGCACAGGCGGGACGTTGACTGGCGTCGGCGCGGCGTTAAAGGCGAAGGACCCCCGCGTGAAGATTATCGCGGTCGAACCCGCGGCCAGCCCGGTTCTTTCCGGAGGTAAAGCCGGGGCGCATAAGATACAAGGTATAGGCGCGGGGTTCATTCCTCCTGTGCTGGATGTCTCTTTGATAGACGAGGTAATTACTGTCACCGATGAGGCCGCTTTGTCCTGCCGTCTTGAATTGTCCGCGCGCGAAGGCATCTTCGCCGGTATTTCCGCGGGGGCCGCGGTATGGGCCGCGTTGAGGGCGGCGGAGAAGCTCGGCAGAGGGAAGACGGTAGTTACGGTACTTCCGGATACGGGGGAGAGATATTTGTCCTGACGCGTCTTCGCGGACCGGGTAAGGCCGTTTAAAACAGGATCACACATCAGCGGAGTACGGCAAACGGGATGGCTGATTCCAGTTAGGTTCTTTTATTATAGAAACAAGACTGTTTTATAACAGTGCTTGACAAAGCACTATTCATGGGAGGATTAGATGAGAGAAAAGGTTGAGGCAGTGCTGGAGAAGATCAAGCCGATGCTGGCGGCAGACGGCGGGAGCGTGGAGCTGGTGGATGTCGGCGAAGATGGAGTGGTGAAAGTGAGACTCACCGGCAGCTGCGGATGCTGCGCTATGAGCCAGTTTACGCTAAAAATGGGCATAGAGCGCATCCTGAAACAGGAAGTGCCGGAAGTAAAAGAGGTGGTCTCGGTCTGAACGGGCCAAAGCGAGGGGAAATGAAGACTATCAAGGAGATCAATGCTAAGATCGGCAGGGGAGACGCCGTGGCGGTCACTGCCGAGGAGATAATCGACCTGGTGGCTAAGAAAGGCGTCAGGAAGGTCGCCAGGGAGGTGGACGTGGTCACCACCGCCACTTTCGGGCCCATGTGTTCCAGCGGGGTTTATTTCAATATCGGCCACTCCAAGCCGAGGATCAAGCTGGGGGGCGGCAGCTGCACGGTCAATGACGTGCCGGTTTACGCCGCTTTTGGCGCCGTGGACGTCTTCCTCGGGGCTGCCGCCGTGCCGGACGATGATCCCCGCAATAAGGTCTTCCCCGGGGAATTCAAATACGGCGGCGGGCACGTGATACAGGAATTGGCAGCGGGTAAAGATATCCGCCTGGAGTGCAGCGCTTACGGTACCGACTGCTATCCCCGGAGAAAATTGGAGACACTGCTTAACATCAGGGACTTAAACGAGGCGGTTCTCTTCAATATGCGCAATTGTTATCAGAATTATAACGTTGCAGTCAACCTCTCCGGCAAGACCGTTTTTACCTATATGGGGATGCTCAAACCGCGGCTCGGCAACGCGAATTATTCTTCCGCCGGGCAGCTTTCGCCTCTGCTGAAAGACCCTTATTACCGAACCATAGGCATAGGCACTCGTATCTTCCTCGGAGGCGGGATCGGTTACATAGCCTGGAATGGGACGCAGCACAATCCCTGCGCCGAACGCGGCAGGAACGGAATCCCTCTGGGAGGCGCGGGGACGCTTGCGGTTATCGGCGACCTGAAACAGATGAGCCCGGAATGGCTGGTCGGCACGAGTATGGCGGGTTACGGGGTGACGCTTTCCGTAGGCATCGGCGTGCCTATCCCGGTTCTTGACGAGGAAGTGGTCAGGAGGGCGGCGGTTACCGATGCCGAGATATACGCTCCGGTGGTCGATTACGGCCGCGATTATCCACAAAGGTCATCCCGCATCATCGCTGAAGTAAGTTACGCGGAACTGCGTTCCGGGAGCATCAAATTACGCGGCAGAACCGTTCCCACGGGCAGCCTTTCCAGCTACGCGCGCGCGCGCAAGATAGCCGTGCTGTTGAAGACCAGGATCGAGGAGGGAGAATTCTTTCTCACCGAGCCTTCGGCGGCGCTGCCGGGGGCCGAGAGCGGCTACAAGGTGAAACCGCTCAACGAAAGGCTTTACAAAAAGGAGTAAGGCAAGGAGTGGAAAGATGATCTCCAGAAAAGTGGTTTTACATTTTCCCCGTAAACTGGTGGAACAGCCGATAGTTTTCAAGCTGGTCAAGGATTACGGGCTTAATTTCAACATCCTTAAGGCTTACGTGACCCCGGATGAGGAAGGGCTGATGGTCCTGGAATTGAGCGGCGAAGAGCCGGCTTTCGAGAAGGGCTTGCATTATCTGAAGTCCTGCGGGGTGAAGATACAGCCTTTGAGTCAGGACGTGGTAAGAAACGAGGAAAGATGCACCGATTGCGGTGTCTGCGTGCCTCTTTGTCCGGCGGGGGCTTTGCTGCCGGACAAAAAGAGCAGAGAGATCGTTTTTTTCGAGGATAAATGTATCGCCTGCGGGGTCTGTGTGCGTATTTGTCCGTTCAAGGCGATGGAAGTGCGTTTTTAACGCGCGGCGCATGATCCCGAATACCGGCCGGATATTATTGACCGGTTTCAGACTCTGACTTGCAGTTTTGAATGTTCCTTTAACAGGATCGGACAGCCGAACAGGCAAGGATTACCCCGGGGGCCTGTTTCGAATAATCAAACAGCTCACTACAAGGGTTTGTCGAAGGATTGCCGGGGGAGCTTTATAACCTGCGGGGACAAAACAATGCTTCGGGATAAGATAATCACATTGCTTAAAGAGCGTGAACGATTCGTGCGGGAGGAGGAGTTAACCTCCGCGCTTGGGATCAGCGCGGAGAAGTTGTGGGAAGAGATGCGCGGGCTGCGCGACAACGGTTACGTGATAGAAACCGTGCCGCATCTGGGTTATAAGATGACTTTTATTCCGGATCGTCTGATGCCGGCCGAGATAGAAAAGAACCTTACGACGGCCAAGATCGGCAGGCGCATAATTTATTTGGACAAGACCGTTTCGACCATGGACGACGTTTCACGCCTGGCTGTTGAAGGCGCGCAGGAAGGGACGGCGGTCGTCGCCGAGAGTCAGTCCGCAGGCCGCGGCAGGGCCGGCAGGAACTGGTTCTCCCCTGCCGGGAAAGGCATATATTTCTCCCTGTTGCTTCGTCCCCCCTCTTCACCCGGACGTCTTTCCCTTCTTACTCTGCTGGCGGCGGTAGCCGTTGCGGAAGCAGTGCATAGCGTTGCCGGCGTCGTTACCGGGATAAAATGGCCCAACGATATTCTGCTGGACGCCCGGAAGGCGGGAGGTATTCTTACCGAGGCCGGCAGCGGGGCCGGCGGCGCGCCCTACGTGGTGGTCGGCGTGGGTTTGAACGTGAACAACGAAACTGCCGAGTTGCTGCCGGGCACGGCTTCGATAGCTGAAGCGGCGGGGATGAAGGTGGACCGCGTGGCCCTGCTTCAGGAGATTTTCTTCAGGCTGGAAACCTATTATAAAGAATTCTGCCGCGGTGAGTACGCTTTGATAATCGATAAATGGCGCGGACTTAATTCCACACTGGGGAAAAGAGTCAAAGTAATTCTGCCCAGAGGGGTTATAGAGGGCGAGGCGGTGGATATAGAAGATGACGGCGGTCTGCTGGTCAGGAATGATTCCGGCTTGACGGAAAAAGTAACGGCAGGAGATGTGATACATTGCGGACTCCTTTAATCAAACCGCAGAAATCACCGGCTTTCAAGCCGGATTTGCGAAGCGGCCTTGTCTTTAGTTTCTCTAAGGACCGCCCCGGGTTTAGGGTTTGAGCGGGCCCCATTCGGCCTCCCGGGAAAACGAGACGATAAATGACGCGAGTACCACGAGATAGAATTATATTATGCGTAATTCTCGCCGCCGCGGCGGCGGGCTGGTTTTTAAAAACCGTTATTTTCCGCTCCTCGGAACACGGTGGAGAAGCCGCTGCATTTTCTCCCGCGCAGGAAGACCCGATAAAAAAATACGTGGGGGAGAAGATCCTGTATCAGGTAAAACTCGGCATACTATCGGTGGGGACTGCTGAATTCGAACACAGGGATATTGCCGAACTGAACGGCACCGCCGTTCATGTCGTGAATTTTCGCACTGTGCTGGCCCGGTTCAGGGATAATGAGCTTATTTATTGTCTACCCGGCAGCCTGCTTCCGGTGCGCGTGGAAAGGATGATAGATTTCTGGCCGAAGAAAGAGAGGATAACCGAGGAATACGACCAAACGGTTTTTTCTCTTAAGATAACAAGGGAAGAGGGGAAAAGCAGAAGCGAGCAGGTTATCAAGAAAGATAGGGCCATACATAACGCCGTATTGCTGCCTTATTATGTCAGGACGATCCCCGGTCTTAAAGAAGGATGGCGGATGAACGTCCAGCTTCCGACGCAAAGCTTCATCGTTTCTCTGGATTCCATAGAAGAAGTAAAGGTCCCGGCCGGCACTTTCAAGGCTTACCATTTTACGAGTGAACCGCGGAAATTCGAGATATGGATCTCCGCGGACGAAAAAAGAATACCTTTAAAGTTGAAAGGGACGTCTTCCGCCGGGTACACTCTTTTACTTACCGGTTACAGCATATAATGGGCAAACGCGCTGTTTATTCAAACCGCAGAAATCGCCGGTTTTCAATCCGAGGATAGCTGTGGAGCGGACTTGTCCTTAACTTGTCTAAGGGCCGCCCCGGGCTTCGAGCCCGGGGGATTTCATTATTATCGATATGTCAAAAACGGCGGCGGTCGCTTTAAGCGGAGGAGTGGATTCCGCGGCAGCGGCTTTATTACTTAAATCGCGCGGTTTCCGGGTAATCGGAGTTACCGCTTTTTTGTCGGGGAACGAGGATATCTGCGCGGCGAGGCGCGCGGCGGCAGAGATCGGCATTGAGCACCGGGTATTCCGTCTGGAAAAAGAATTCGAGCGCAAGGTTATCGATAACTTCCGCGCGGAATACGCCAAGGGGCGGACACCCAATCCCTGCGTGCGATGCAACCGCTACATCAAATTCGGGCTGCTGCGCGCCAGGGCCCTTTCCCTCGGGCCGGATTATTTCGCCACCGGGCATTACGCGAAAATAGAAAACGGCCGCCTTAAAAAAGCGGCCGATTCAGGAAAAGACCAGAGTTATTTTCTCTACAGTCTTGCTCCGGAGTCGCTCAAGAACACGCTTTTTCCGCTCGGCGGTTATACCAAGGAGGAAGTGCGCCGGTTTGTCTCCGCCGCGGGGTTGAACGTTTCTTCCGGCAAGGAGAGTCAGGACGTATGTTTTGTCCCCGGCGGCGATTACCGTTCTTTCCTTGCTTCAGTTCCGGGATTCGGCTGCCTGCCCGGGGAATTCGTTGATACCGGGGGAAAAGTCCTCGGACGTCATAAAGGGGTGCCGTTTTATACCGTCGGGCAAAGACAGGGCCTGGGTATTTCTTCCGGCCGTCCTTTGTACGTTAGAGAGGTGGACGCGCGGCGCAACAGGGTGGTGCTGGGCGGGAGACAGGAGGTTTTGGCGGCGGCTTTCATCGTATATAACCCGAGCTTTCCAGGCGGGCCGTTGAAAAAGAAGGTTGTCCTTAACGTGAAGATACGTTATAATCATACGGAACAACCAGCCGAAATAACGCCATCCGGCAACACACTAAAAATTGTTTTTCGTTTCCCCCAATTCGCGGTTACTCCAGGACAATCGGCGGTGATTTACAGAGGAGATGTAGTCGTCGGGGGAGGCATAATAAGAAAGGTATTGGACTGACATGTCACCGGTAAGGAACGCGGACAACATCGGCAAAAAGATACAGGAGTTGAAGAAAAAAAAGAATGCGGTAATTCTGGCGCATAATTATCAGCTCCCCGAGGTGCAGGACATAGCGGATTTCACCGGAGATTCCCTGGAATTAAGCCGTATCGCCGCCGGGACAAAAGCCGATGTGATCATTTCCTGCGGTGTGCATTTCATGGCCGAAACTGCCGCCGTACTGTCTCCGGAGAAAAAAGTGATAATGCCGGACATAACCGCCTCTTGTCCGATGGCCGGGATGATCACCAGGGAGGAACTGCGCGGACTGAAGGAGAAACACCCCGGCGCTGTCAGCGTCGGATACGTCAATACATCGGCCGCGGTGAAAGCCGAGCTGGATATCTGCTGCACCTCTACCAATGCCGTCGGGGTGGTGAAGACCGTGGCGGCAAAGATGGAAAAAGAGGGCCGCCGGCCGCAAATAATCTTCGTCCCCGATAAATATCTGGCTTCCTACGTGAGCGCCCAAACCGGGATAAAGCTGATCGCCTGGGACGGGTTCTGTCCGACCCATATAAAGATAAGACCGGAGGACATAAAAAAAGAGAAAAGATTTCATCCCGACGCGCGCGTCCTGGCGCATCCGGAATGTCTGCCTTCCGTTATAGCCCTCGCCGATGCCGTCCTTTCCACCAGCGGGATGTCCAAATACGCCCGTTCTTCTTCCGCGCGCGAGTTCATCGTCGGGACTGAAGTCGGTATAATCTACAGGTTGAAGAAAGACAACCCGGGTAAGGAATTCTATCCTGCGGCCGAGGCGGCGGTGTGTCCCAACATGAAGCGCACTACGCAGGAAAAAGTGCTTTCGGCGCTGGAGACCCTGCGCGGAGAGGTGAAGGTCCCGCAGGATATACGCAACCGCGCCCGCAGGGCCATAGACCGGATGCTGGAGACTTTTTGAACCGCAGATGAATAATATCCCGGCGATCTACGAGGACGATCATCTGGCCGTTTTCAATAAACCGCCCGGACTACTCACCATACCGGCTCCCGGAGGCAGGGAGAAAGATTTTACTTCCCTTCTAAACTCCCGTAACAGGGGAGAGGACGATTCGCCGCGTTTTCATCCTTGCCACCGCCTCGACCGCGAAACCTCCGGTTTGATAATTTATGCCAAGGGCAAGTCCGCCCAGAAGAAAATGATGGATATCTTCCGCGGCAGGGAGGTGGAGAAGACGTATCTGGCCGTGCTGCACGGCAGCCCGGCGGAAGGGAAAAAAGCTATCCGCAGTCCGATAGAGGGGAAACCGGCCTCGACTTATTATGAAGTGCTGCTGCGGCGTCCGGCTTTCTCCGTGGTCTGCGCGTCCCCGGAAACCGGACGCACCAATCAGTTGCGCATACATTTTACCGGAATCGGTCATCCGATCGTTGGCGAGGCGAGGTTCGTCTTCAGAAGGGATTTTGTTCTGAAGGCCAAAAGAGTGATGCTGCACGCCTGGCAGTTGGAATTCAGGCACCCTTATTCCGGCAAGGGCATCGTTTTGTCCGCTCCGGTGCCTGTCGATATACGCAATTTTTTCCTGAAACACGGCGTGGACCCGGGACAATTCACGCCGCCGCGCGGCGCGCCGATTTAAATATTGATTTATACGTCCGTTCTAATATAATAACTGGCATGATAAAATATATTCTTCTCGGCGCGGTGCAGGGAATGACTGAGTTTTTTCCTGTAAGCAGCTCCGCGCACCTCGTCATATTCCAAAAGCTTTTCGGCATAGACGGGCGCGGGCTGGTTTTCCCCATCGTCCTTCATCTGGGGACGCTTTCGGCGACCGTGCTGTATTTTCGCCGCGATATCCTGCGGACGCTTTCGGATAGGAGACAGTTGCTGCTGGTGGCGGCGGCCACGCTGGTCACCGGCGTTATCGCTTACCTGCTCAAAAGTTTTGCCGAAAAGATTTTTTTCTCTCCCGTGCCGGCGGCTTTTACCCTGCTGGCCACCGGAACGGCGCTTATCCTGACGGGGAGGCTGCGCGTTTCCGGCAAAAAGGATATTTCCTTGGGTGACGCGGCTTTAATGGGAGCGGCGCAGGGGATAGCGGTGCTGCCCGGGATATCCCGTTCCGGTGCCACCATCTCCGCACTTCTTTTCAGGGGTATTGAACGCGAGACGTGTTTTAAATTCTCGTTCATTTCCGGGATACCGGTCGTGGCCGGCGCAGCCCTGCTGGACGCCCGCGAGATTACCGCGGTCTGCGTGGAATCATGGAGGGAACCTCTGGCCGGGTTCCTTGCCAGTTTTATTTTCGGTCTGGCCACTCTTGCGCTGTTGAGACGTTTGATTTTAAGGTCCAAATTGCCGTATTTCGGGTATTATTGTCTGCTGGCGGCGGCGGTAATCCTTATTTTTCTGAGATGAGCATACTTGTTCTGGGAACAGTGGCTTTGGATACGGTCAAAACGCCGCACGGCCGGCGTCATTATATGCTGGGGGGTTCCGCCGTTCATTTTTCCATGTCCGCCAGGCTTTTCACGCACGTCAACCTGGTGGCTACCGTGGGCGAGGACTTCCCTTCCCGGCATCTGGATTTTCTCTCCGGTAAAGGCATAAATCTGGATTCCCTGATGAAGACGGCCGGCGTTACCTTCAAGTGGAGCGGGGAATACAAAGGCGATATGAACACGGCGCTTACCCTTAAAACCGAGCTGGGAGTGCTCTCCACCTTCAGCCCGAAGGTAAGAACCGGCCAGCGCGGCATCCGCAACATTTTTCTCGCCAATGTCGATCCGGATATCCAGAAACAGCTCCTTGGACGTATGCATTCGGCGCGGCTGGTCGGCCTTGACAGCATGAATTACTGGATACATAATAAACGGGCTTCGCTGTTAAGACTGCTTAAGAAAGTGGATATTTACGTGGCCAATGACCGCGAAGCGCGCGATCTTTCCGGAGAGGAGCACCTTGTGAGCGCGGCCAGGCGGCTGCAGCGCATGGGCCCGCGCATAGTGCTCATAAAGAAGGGAGAGCACGGAGTCATGCTTTACGGCCCGGATCTTTTTTTCTCCCTGCCGGCTTATCCGGTGAATAAGGTCGTGGACCCCACCGGAGCGGGCGACACTTTCGCGGGAGGGTTCATGGGGTATCTCGCCGGCTGCGGGCGCACGGACAGTCAGGCGTTTAAAAGAGCGATTGTTTACGGCACGGTTTGTGCTTCTTTCAACGTGGAGGGGTTTGGACTGGAACGCAGCGGCAGGCTCACCCTGGCGGATATCCGCGGCAGGATGAAATGTTTCAAGGAAATAAGCGCTTTTTGAAAGGAGAGCGTCAATCATGCTTGAGGAAAAGATTTTCAGCGACTATAAAGAAGCCCTTAAAAGCAAGGATAGTCTTAGATCCTCGGTCTTGAGTTTCCTCAGGGCTGAACTCAAGAATGTGGCGATGAGCAAGAACAGGGATTTGCTGGATGATGCGGACTGCATAGCGGTGATAAAGAAACAGATAAAACGGCGGGAGGATTCCATACAGCAGTTCAGGCAGGGGAACCGCCCCGACCTCGCCGACAAGGAAGAAAAAGAGAGTTTAATATTGAAAGATTATCTGCCGCCGCAGTTGTCCGTTGCCGACCTTTCTCGCATAATAGAGGAGAGTATAACTTCTCTGGGCGCCTCCGGGCTTCAAGATATGGGCCGGGTAATGAAAGAAGTGACTTCCAGGACCGGCGCTTCGGCAGACGCCCGCCAGATCAGCGAGATGGTCCGGATCCGGCTGGCGGCTTCGTAAATATGAGTGATAAGAGAGGAATACTCATGTTTTTTCCCGCGATTCACAATGTATCCCGCTGTTGACTATTCCGATAAAGCTGTTATAATCATACCGGTTTGCAGCTTGTCGCCCTTTAGGGGCATGGGTACTTGCCGTTTTACGCCGATGTAGCTCAGTTGGTAGAGCAGCGCTTTCGTAAAGCGCGGGCCGGTGGTTCAAATCCACTCATCGGCTCCATATTTAACCCTGAAAGCGGAAGTTAAAGCCAAAATAGAATTCCCGGCTTTACCCGAGGTGCCGCCGGGGATATATAGTATTATACAGCGGGATATGTCTGAATACGCCAAGGTGTTGAGAAACCGTAATTTCTTCCTGCTCTGGCTCGGCCAGATCGTTTCACAGCTGGGAGATAGGCTGGACCAGATGGCTTTGCTGGGGCTGATATATCTTAAGGCCCCCGGTTCCCCGATGCAGATCGCCAAGATAATGTCCTTTACGATCCTCCCGGTTTTTGTGGTCGGGCCGTTGGCAGGCGTCTACGTTGACCGCTGGGATAAACGCCGCACGATGTACGTATGCGATTTTCTGCGGGCGGCCATCGTATTAACAATTCCTCTTTTCTTCTTTCATAACAGCAACTTACTTCCCTTGTATGCGGTCATATTTGTTATTTTCGGCATCGGCAGGTTTTTTGTCCCGGCCAAGATGGCGATACTGCCTGAACTCGTGGAGAAAAAACAGTTGTTGATGGCAAATACCCTCGCCAATATGACAGGAATGATCGCCGCGGTGGCCGGATTCGGCGTAAGCGGGCTTTTGGTGGAGTGGATCGGTCCCAAAAGCGGTTTTTTCCTGGATTCGCTTAGTTTTGCTTTTTCCGCCAGCCTGATTTTCTTTATTTACACCGGGGCCCGCGGCAGAATGCGTGAGCATGCGGTTTCCCATCCGGTCAGGGAAATGGAGGAGATTTTCAAAAAGACGGTGCTGCAGGAACTGAAAGAGAGCTGGCAATACGTCCTGAAGAACAAGCACATACGTTTCACGGTGGGGCTTATCTTTTCGCTTTCCGCGGCCCTGGGCGCTCTGTACGTGGTGATGATAGTCTTTGTGCAGAAAACCCTGCATTCTGCGACCAAAGATCTCGGTTTACTAATAGTATTCCTGGGCGCGGGCCTCTTTCTCGGTTCGGTGGTCTATGGCCGTTTCGGATCCAGAATATCGCATTACAGAATGATTTTTATTTCCCTTGCCTCGGCCGGGATCGTATTGATAATTTTCGCCTTCACGCTGCAGAGGTATCCTTTTTTCAACGTGGCGGCAAGTCTGGCGTTGCTTCTGGGTTTGAGCATCTCCCCCATTATGATCGCCTCCAACACCATAATACACAAAGTCAGCGACAGCCAGATGCGCGGTAAGGTATTCAGCGCTGTGGAAATCATCATGCACGCGGGTTTCCTTATCTTCATGCTTTTAAGCAGCAAGATAGCCGAACGGCTTCCGGAGGTATTCATCATTTCCGTTATCGGCTGCGTCTTCGCGCTGACCGGGCTGGCGAATATTTTTTACAAAAGAATGGCCGCATGGTTAAATTAGAGCATCACAAAGAAGCCACCGAAAATAAGAAAATAACGACCCTTCCCCTTCCGGAGAAGGTGTTCATTCCGTTCTGCCAGCATTTAGGCAAGCTTTGTCTGCCGGAGGTGAAGCCGGGCGATAAAGTCCTTACCGGACAGCGGATAGCTTCTTCCGGGGCCATGCCGTCGGCGGCAGTTCATTCTTCCGTGACCGGCACGGTTTCTTCGATCGAAACCTGCGCGCACCCCCTGCTCGGCAGGTGCAGCGCGGCGGTAATAGAGACGCGGCTGCCGGATTCTTTCGCTTTCCGGGCGCGCGAAGCGCGTGACGTGGACTCTCTGCAGGCGACGGAACTTCTCGATATAATACGCGACGCCGGACTGGTAGGAATGGGAGGAGCGGGCTTTCCTTCTTTCCTCAAGCTTAAACCTCCGGTCCGGGTGATCATNNCCGGTCCGGGTGAGGACTCTGATCGTCAACGGCGCCGAGTGCGAACCGTATCTGACTTCCGATTACCGCCTGATGTTGGAAAAAAGCGACGAGATCATTAAAGGGGCGTTGCTGCTGGGCCGCATACTGGAAGTCGAAGACATATGCATAGCCGTTGAGGACAATAAGCCCGGGGCGGTCGAACTTTTGCTGGCAAAAGTCTCCGGTCCGCTGAGGGTCAAGAAATTAAAGTCTTTTTATCCCCAGGGCGGGGAAAAACAGCTGATTAAAAGCGTGCTGGGCAGGGAGGTCCCGCGCGGCAAACTGCCGTTCGAGGCAGGGGCCGTGGTGCAGAACGTGGCCACAGTGTTCGCCGCTTACGAAGCGGTTTTTCTCGGGAAGCCGCTTTATGAAAGAGTGGTTACCGTTACCGGGGATTGCCTGTCGAATCCGGCAAATTTGCTGGTGCGGACAGGCACGCCGATATCCGCGCTGATTTCCTTCTGCGGTCCGCTTAAAGAAGAACCGCACAGGATAATCATAGGCGGGCCCATGATGGGCATAACCCAGGCCGGGACCGATGTCCCTGTGACCAAAACCACCAGCGGGGTTTTGGTGCTGGGCAAGAAAAGCGGTCGTATCCTGGAAGAGAGCGCCTGTATACGCTGCGGCAGATGCGTGCGCGTGTGTTCCACCGGATTGCTTCCTTGTATGCTGGGGGCGGCGGCCGAAAGAGGGATGTTGGAAGAAGCTAAACGGCACGGGTTGACCGATTGTTTGGAATGCGGGGCGTGCACATATGTATGTCCGGCGAACCGCAGGTTGGTACAGTATATAAAGAGAGCCAAAGCGGAGGCCGCCAGATGAAAGATATCTTCAAGTTCGCGTTCATTTTGGGCCTTATAGCATTATCGGCCGGAGGTCTGCTTGCGGCGGTCAACGCCGTCACCGCCCCGCGTATCGCGGCGCAGGCCGGGCTGGAGGAGGAAGCGGCTTTGAAGGGGCTGCAACCTGAGGCCGCGGTTTTCACACCGGTGCTTAAAGGGGATACGGTTTTCTTCTACAAGGCTTATGATAAAAACGACAAATTATTAAGCGTGTTGTTCAAGGCTGCGGGTAAGGGGTATTCCGGCATGATAGAGACTATGGTCTGCATGGACGTTCAGGCGAAGATAAAAGCGATAAAAGTCCTCAGCCAGAACGAGACCCCCGGATTGGGAAGCAAGGTCGCGGAAGGATCTTTCACAGGCAGGTTCAGCGGCGTGGATGCGGCCCGTGTTTCCGGGGTGCAGGCGATAACCGGGGCCACTATTTCTTCGCGGGCGGTCAGCTCTTCCATAGCCCTGAAAGCGGCCGAAGTCAGGGAGGCTTTACGGAATGGAAAATAAGCTTATAGTAACCGCGGCGCCGCATCTGCACGCGCATCAATCCACGGCGCGCATAATGTGGAGCGTCAGCCTGGCGCTTCTTCCGGCAGGAGCGGCCGGGGTCTATCTTTTCGGATATGCGGCCCTGGCAGTAATAGTGACGGCGGTCGCGGCCGCGCTGGCCACGGAATGGTTGTTGCAGAAAATGACGCGCAGACAGGTCACCTTGTTAGACGGCAGCGCTTTTCTTACCGGACTGCTCCTGGCGTACAACCTGCCGTCCGGAGTGCCGCTTTGGATGCCGGCAGTAGGTTCCTTTTTCGCAATCGCCGTAGGGAAACAGATCTTCGGAGGGTTGGGGCAGAACATATTCAATCCGGCCCTCGCGGCAAGGGCCTTCCTCATGGCGTCCTGGCCGGCTTACATGACCTCTTTCCGGGCTCCGGGTTTCGACGCCGTTGCTTCCGCCACCCCGTTGTCGGCGCTGAAGGAGGGGCATCTCCGGCAGGTGTATTCTTATCTGGATCTTTTCCTGGGGAATAAGGGGGGGTGTATAGGTGAGGTATGCGTGGCGGGGCTGCTCGCCGGCGCGGTCTTTCTTTTTCTGAAAGGATATATAACCTGGCATATCCCGGTTTCCTATCTCCTGACCGCAGGGATACTTCATTATGTTTTCGGACCTTCCGGGCTGTTCAGCGGGGATTGGCTGTTTTACCTGTTTTCCGGCGGGCTGGTGCTGGGCGCCTTTTACATGGCGACTGATTACGTGACGTCGCCTTTGACCGCCAAAGGACAGTTGATTTATGGAGCGGGATGCGGTCTGTTAACGGTGGTTATCCGGCTTTGGGGAGGATATCCGGAAGGGACATGTTACGCCATCCTGATGATGAACGCGGTTTCTCCATTCATCGACAGGTACACCCGCGGGCGTATTTACGGCACGGGGAAGATGAGATGAAGCTGTTACCGGAGTTCCTGAAAGGGATAATAAAACAGAATCCTATTTTTGTCCTCGCGCTCGGTCTCTGTCCGGTGCTGGCCGTATCCACCTCGGTAAAGAACGCGCTGGGCATGGGCGCGGCAGCCACCTTCGTGCTGGTCGGCTCCAATTGCATCGTATCTTTAATAAAGAAGGGCGTGCCGGATACGATACGCATACCCTGTTTTATCATCGTCATCGCCACTTTCGTGACCATCGCCGAACTGGTGATGAAGGCCTACAGCCCCGCGTTGAACAGGGCCCTGGGAATATATGTCCCGTTGATAGTGGTAAACTGCGTGGTGCTCGGCAGAGCCGAGGCCTTCGCTTCCCGCCGGACGCTGCCCGCTTCGTTAGCAGACGCTCTCGGGATGGGCGTAGGGTTTACTCTGGGGTTGGCGCTTATATCCGCGGTCAGGGAACTGCTCGGTTCGGGACAGCTGCTCGGATATACACTGTTGCCCGGTTTTCAACCGGCGCTGATGATGGCGCTGCCTCCGGGGGCGCTTCTGGTCATAGGCGGGATGCTGGGGTTCTTTAATCTGTTGAAGGGGAGAAAGGAATGAACGCGGGACATTTTCTGGCGATATTTATTTCCAGCATTTTCGTTTCCAACGTCATCCTCTCGCGTTTCCTGGGATTGTGCTCGTTCATCGCCATTTCCAAGGAAACCCGTCCGGCTCTGGCAATGAGTTCAGCGGTGCTCTTCGTCATCGTCATGTCTTCGGCGATCACCTGGGTGGTTTATAATTATCTCCTGATACCCTTCGATCTTGCTTATCTGCGCACAATTTCTTTCATACTGGTCATAGCCTCCTGCGTTCAGCTGGTGGAGATGGTAGTCCGTAAATTCATGCCCGCGCTTTACCGCGTGTTCGGAATTTACCTCCCGTTGATCACCGTAAATTGCGCCGTTCTGGGCGTAGCCGTACTTAACACCGACATGTTCTTTAGCAGGGGGAAACCCCTGCCGGGGAGTTTCATTTTTTCCGTCTTTCAAGGCGTATGCGTCGGCATCGGCTATACGCTGGCGATGCTCTTGATGTCCGCCATAAGGGAGAGATTGGAATATTCACGCGTGCCGGAGGCGGTCCGGGAATTTCCCATTGCTTTCGTCACAGCTTCGTTAATGAGCCTTTCATTCATGGGTTTTAACGGGTTCAGGTTCTGACCCGGAGGGAATCGTTATGGCTATACTGGCGGCGGTTTTAACACTGGGCGCGCTCGGGGCGCTGTTCGGGGCAGGTTTGGCTTTCGCCTCGCGCAAGCTGGCCGTGCATACCGACCTGCGCCTGGAAAAAATAATGGGGCTGCTGCCGGGGGCTAATTGCGGGGCCTGCGGCGCCGCCGGCTGTTTCGGTTTCGCCGAGGCCGTTCTTAAAGGCGAGCTTCCCCCGGATGCCTGCCGGGCCGGCGACGAAAGCGCTAAGCGGGAGATAGCGGCTATCCTCGGCAAAAAACTGGATAAATCCTCCAAGAGGGTCGCGGTGTCGCATTGCCGCGGCGGAGCGAACGCGGCGGAAAGATACATTTACTCCGGCTTAAAGGATTGTCGGGCCGCGGCCGCCCTTCTCGGAGGGCCCAAGAAATGTCCCTCCGGCTGCATAGGGCTGGGGACATGCGTGACGGTCTGTTCTTTCAACGCGATCAGCATGGGAAAGGACGGCTTGCCGCGCGTGGATAAAAATAAATGCCGCGCCTGCGGTAAATGCGTCAGCGCTTGTCCCAAACGCCTGTTTTCGCTCCGGACGCAAGAGCAGAAGGTCTCTGTGGCGTGCCGTTCTCTCGATACCGCCGCGGTCAAGCGTGGATACTGCAAGTCTGCCTGCATTGCCTGCAGGCGCTGCGAGAAAACCTGCAGATACGGGGCGGTAAAAGTGGAAAATAATCTGGCGGTCATAGATTACGCTAAATGTACTTCCTGCATGGAGTGCGTCGAGGTCTGTCCGGTCAAAGCGATAGCCGTTTTGTAGGCGGGTTTGAGGAGCGGTTTATGAAAAGAAAAGCCAGAATTGCCGTGTTCGCTTCCGGCACGGGGAGCAATTTTCTCGCCATAGTGAAAGCGGTAAAGAGCGGGTTGATCAAAGCGGAGATCGCGTTTTTGCTTTGCGATAATCCGGGGGCGCCGGTCATCGAAAAGGCGGCCCGAGCCGGGATAAGGAGTTTGATCGTCTCCTGCGGGGATTTCCCTTCCCGCGAGTCGTTCGAGGCGGAGGTGCTTTACGCTCTGCGCCGCGGCCGCGTAGACCTGGTGGTCCTGGCCGGGTTCATGCGCATACTCAGTCCTTCGTTCGTCAGACGTTACCGCAACCGGATAATCAATATCCATCCCTCTCTGCTTCCTTCTTTTAAAGGTGCTCGCGCGATACGCGACGCTTTCGAATACGGGGCCAAGGTCACCGGAGTAACCGTGCATTTCGTGGATGAGAAGACCGACCACGGCCCGATAATAATGCAGGAAGAAGTTAAGGTCGGCAGGAATGATACCCTGGCCGGGCTTGAGAAGAAAATACATGAGATCGAACACCGCATTTATCCGCTGGCGATAGGTCTTTTTCTGCGCGGACGCCTGCGCGTAAAAGGCAGAAAGATATTTTATTGATCCGCGGATTCTATTTGCGGTTTGCTTCTTGCGGAGGCGGGAGTAGGGCCTTGCGGCTGAATTCCGATCCGGCGTTATCCGGAGGAGCCCCGTATAGTTTCAGCGTGTCGAAACCGTCAAAATCGTATTCATTGACCACCCAGGCCGCGGCGGCCAATGCCGTTTCCTTGAGCCCGGCCGCTGTTCCCGAGGCAGGTTCCAGCAGATGGATCTCCAGACAGCGGTCCTTTAGACTTACTTCCGCCGCTTTAGGCGGTATGCCCGCCGCGTTCGGCTGTTGTTGTGCTGCGGAATAACTTATCTTTTGCGTTATAAGGGAGCAGACAAAATCCTCTTTCCTGACAGGCTCCTTCAGGATGTATTTCCCTTCCTCGTCTCCCACGCCCAGCGGGTTCTGGGTTATCGAACTTATACTGCGCGCGGCGAAATCGTTCCTGGAAATCGCGTTGCATTGCAGTTTGACCAGGTCCGTGACGTAGTTGACGATCCTGTATTCTATCCCGTGCTGTCCGGTGTCGGTAACGACGATTACCAGGAATTCCACCCGCGGGTTCATGCTCAAGCAGACCCTGGTGGCGGAGACCACGAGGTGGTTGATATTCTTTTGTATCACGTCTGCCAGTTTCTTATCCGTGGTCGTCAGCGATGCCACCGGCAGGTAAACGTAGAGGGTGTCTCCGGAAAGCCAGGCGTTTATTTTCAGGCCGTATTCGTCACGGCAGAGGGCGATCACCGCTTCGGCGGCTTTTTCTTTCGTATAAGTAGGCTGCAGAGAGAAACATCCGCATAGAACAGAGGCAGACCAGAGGGACAGGAGCGCCGCGGAAAGGCGTTTCATTTCCTTGTCCGTTCTTTCCCGCATTCTTTGAATATCGTTTCTATCTGGTCGTAATCCAGCTCTTCTTTGGCGATCAGCTCCCCGGCGAAGCGGTCAAGCAGTGCGGACTCTTTCTTTAACAGATCCTCAACTTCCTGCAGGCACTGGGAAAGTATGCTTTGCACGTCGTCGTCCAGCCTTTCCTTGGTCTTTTCCGAAATAAAACTCATCTGCGGCCACGCGGAAAAAGAGGAAAAGTTTTTGCTCAATTCCTTGAAATTACCCTTCATTCCGGAAGAACCCATGCCCCAGCACCAGACCATATTATAGGCCCAGAAAGCCGCCTGAAGCATATCTTCTCCCACCCCCGAAGTGGTCGTGCGGAATTTCAGCATCTCCGCGGCGTAAGAACCCAGCGCCACTTTTATATTGGCCAGGTAATATTCCTTGTTGTGTATGTGCATTTCCTCCTTCGAGCGGTGATAGACGTAGCCGAGGAAGCCGACGGTGCGCGGTATGATGGTGGCCTTGAATACGTCGTCGGTGGGGTGGAGCAGGTATGCGGTAATGGCATGCCCGGCCTCATGATAGGCGACTTGTTCTTTCTCCGCCGGGCTGAGCTCCAGGGATTTTCTCAAGCCCATGTCTATTCTTTCCATGGCTTCGTTTATCTCAGCCATGCCTATGCTGTCCTTGTGTTTGCGGATGGCGATTATCCCGGCCTCCCGCACGATGTTGTTTATGTCGGCGGGGCTTTTGTAAACCGCCTTGCGCGCCAGCTGCCCTATGCTTATGTCGCTTCCGCAGCGCACCTTTTTAAGATAGAATTCGAAAAGCTGTTCTCTGTCTTTGAGCCCGGGCAATCCTATGTATATCTTTCTGTCGAAACGTCCGGCGCGCATTAGCGCCTGGTCAAGGTCTTTTTCATCCACATTGGTGGCCCCGATCACTACAAGGTTATTTTCTTTCTTGCGCAGTCCGTCCAGTTCCGTAAGCAGTTGGTTGACCGCGGCGTTCGCGCTCATCTGTCCGCCGAAGCCGGCATCGTCTCTCCTGGGCCTGGCTACCGAATCTATTTCGTCGATGAATATTATGCATCCGCCGTGCAATTCTGCCAGGGCGCGGGCCTCTTTGAACAGCGAACGGATTTTCGCCGCCCCCAGGCCGACGATGATGCCTTCCAGCTCGCTGCCTACCACGGAAAGGAACGGCATCTGCACTTCCGTGGCTATTGCCTTGGCCAGATAGGTTTTTCCGCATCCCGGCGCCCCGGAAAGCAGTATCCCCTTCACGATCTGCCCGCCCACGCGCTGCAGTTTAGTGCGGTCTTTTAATAACTGCACCACTTCCCAGGCTTCCCGTTTTACTTCGTCCATACCGATGACTTCGTCCCATTTCACGTTCACTTCCACGCTTTTTATCTTTTTCTGCCCGAGTTTCGTCATCCCTCCGGCAAAAAAGAACCAGTAGTGAAATACCGTATAGATGGAGGCGAAGACGAAAGCGGTGACGACGGCTATGAATATCTGCAGCGGGATCATGGAGAGCTGCATTTGTTTATAGAACGATTCCAGCCCTGCCATCGCCTTCATCCCGATTATCAAGGCGAACACGGTCAGAGTGAGCACAGTTACTGCCAGCAGGACCAGCAGCAGCTTTATCCAGTTTAGCTTCACATAAACGGAGACTTTTTTCAGGTTCATGGTTATCCTCCAGGATTATTTTATGGACAAATACCCTTTACAAATAACATATTTAGATACTAAAGTCAAACTATTTCAGTAAGATTTGTGCTTGACAAAGAAATCCTCACGAGTTATACTATATTCGCAAAGAGATAATAAAACTCTTTTCTAAGCCGGCTAATCTCGCCTTTTAAAAAGCGGGGATAGCCACGGATTCAAGCCGGAAGGAAAGTGATTCTTCCGGTTTTTATTTTGGGAAAGGGGCCTTCTCCAGGGGGACGGAAACGTGTTGTATCTCTCCACGCAGGATATATGGTAAACCAGGACGAAAGAAGATTTTTTGTCAGGATTCCGGTAAGCTTTCCATTGAAATTCTCTTTGACCGGTTCCTCCTTGCAATGTATAGGAACCGTCAGCGACGTGAGCATCCGCGGGCTGGGGATATTTACAGAGACTTCGTTGTCGCGAGGCGCTTCTCTGGATTGCTGGCTTCTTCTTTCCGACAAAAACCGGCCGTTCTACACGAAAGGCGAAGTAATTTGGACTATACAGGAAGGGGGAAAAACCCTTCGCGCCGGTATCAGCCTTTCCAATCCGGTCACAACAGGAGTGGCGCACGTTCTTAGACAAAACAGTTAATCCGGCCGCAGAAACCCCCGGGTTTGAAAACCGGGGATGGATGCGGTTTGAGTAAATCCGTTTTACGTTGACAGCCCCCGTCCCGGTAAGCTATAATCTATCGGGCCGGAATAAAACCCCGGTATAATAGTTTAGATTTCAGGCCGCGCTTCCATGAGGGAGTCAGGGCCTTACCGGCCTTCATTTAGGGGATTAAAGGCGGATCTGCGGCGGGGAGATCCGGGATAAATGGAATATATAGAACAGCCAGACGGGAGCCCGGAAGACCAGAGATTATTCGAGCGTATTCAGGTCCAATTTCCCGTAAAGTACACCGATCTGTATTCGCATATCTCCGGAGAAGCGGTTTCAAGCGACATCAGCGCTTACGGCCTGGGCATGATCTCCGGAACTGAACCGCAGTCTTCGGCGGATCTCGAGATATGGGTGAACGTTCCCGACCAGGGCCAGCCGCTTTACGCCAGGGGCAGGGTAGTCTGGTGCAGGCCGGAAGGCGGGAAGAGTTATCGCATGGGTATCCGTCTGGAGAATGCCGAACTAATGAGGTTTTCCAGGGTCATGCGGCTGCATTGATATACCCGGCGGCGTACGCGGTCCCGTCCCGATATAAAAATCTTGACCATATAATAAACATGTGTTAGAGTTAAACACATCTTATTTTATCCGCACTACAACCAACTGTCGGTAAATCCCGTTACAGCACAAGATTTCCGGCTCGAGAGGAGGCTCAATGGCGGTAAAATTCTCCGGCTGTTTGAGAGGGGTATCGGCCTTTTCAATTCTAAGTCTGCTTTGCCTGTGCGGATGCTCGCCTACGCCTGCGGAGAATAAGAATTCCGTGGTCATCTGGCACTGGATGACCGACCGTCAGCCCGCGTTCGAGGAATTGAGCCGCCGGTATGAAGAATTGACCGGCGTGAAAGTTACCTTCGAGCTCTACGCTCCTTCCGACGCCTATTCCCAGAAGATCAGGGCCGCCGCGCAGAGCGTGAGTCTGCCCGATATCTTCGGCATACTGGGAGAAAAACGTGATTTTTCCTCCTTCGTCAAGGCGGGCCATATACTTGATATAACTCCTTATATGTCGGCGGACAACGGTAAATGGAAGAACGTGTTCTTTTCCAAAGCCCTGGCCGTCAACGAGTTTTCTTCCGATAATACCTATGGGGTCACCCCGGGTATATACGGGGTACCTATCGACATAACAACCATCCAGATGGTCTATAATAAGAAGCTGCTGAAACAGATAGGCGGAAATCCTAACAGGCCGCCGGCCACTCTGGAGGAATTTCTCGCTTTAGGACCGAAGATCAAGGCTTCCGGTATCCAGGGTCTCGTTTCCGGGTGGGGAGAAGTGTGGATGGTCGATTGTATGGCAAATAATTACGCCTTCAACGTGATGGGGAAAGACAAGGTATTGGCTACAATAAGAGGCGACGTCCCTTATACAGATCCGGACTGGATCAAGGTTTTCGAGATATTCAATCAAATGCAGAACTCCGGAGTGCTGGCGAACGGACTTGTAACCATGGTCAACAAGAACGCCGAGCAGCTTTTTGCCAACGAAAAGGCCGTGTTCGCGTTCAACGGCTCCTGGTGCGTGAATGTTTACAAGGGTATGAATCCCGGCTTGGAGTTCGGCGCCATGCTGCCGCCGGCGGTGAGTTCCAGGTATCCTATGGTAATCTGGGGCGGGGCGGGATCTTCTTTTATGGTTAACGCCAGATCGTCTAGGAAGGAAGAGGCGGTCAAGTTCTTGCGCTGGCTTACCGACCGTGAACAGCAGGTTTTCTTGGCGGAGATAACGCTTAACCTGCCGGCGAACAAAGACAGCCTGAAGAAAATATCCGACGTGCTGGCGCAATTCGCGGACGATATAGAGACTTCCACGCATCCCAACGTGTGGGGGGGGTCCGAATTCCCCGCCGTGGTCGAAGCCCTTGACAAGGGGATTCAGTCCATAGTTATCGGGGAGAAAACCTCCGTGCAGGTGGCGGAAGAGGTGCAGAAGATAAAACAAAGGGAATTGTCGAAGAAAAACAGCAAGTAACATCCGCCGCGCGGCCGGCGCCCGGGCGGACAAACGTCTCATATGCGTATTAAATCGACACTGGAAAATTATCTTTTTGTTCTGCCCGCGGTCGCGATTTTCCTTATTTTCTATCTTATCCCGTTCATTTGGGTCTTCCAGCTCGGTATGTATGAATGGGACGGTATTCTTCCTACCAAGACTTTTGTCGGCCTGTCTAATTTCAAAGAAGTCCTTACTCAGGACAACATCTGGTGGCTTTCCATGTGGAACGCCGGGTATATTACCCTGATCGCCATTATCTTTCAGAACGCGATGGCTTTTATGCTGGCCATGGCCTGCGACAGGGAAATAAAGATGAAGAATTTCTTCCGGCTCGTCTTTTTTATCCCGCCGGTGCTTTCCGAGGTGGTAGTCGGCCTTGTATGGCAGTGGATACTCGACGGTAATTACGGGCTTCTTAACGCCTGGCTGCTCAAAATGGGGCTGCCTCATCTGGTCAAGAACTGGCTTTCGGATCCGCAGACCGCGCTTACTACCGTGGCCGTGGTGCACTGCTGGAAAGGCTTCGGCTGGGGCTTCCTGATTTTTCTGGCCGGACTACAGACGATCCCGCGGGAGTTGTATGAAGCCGCGCGCGTGGACGGGGCCAACGCCTGGGCGAGTTTCAAGAACATAACCCTGCCGTTGATGGTTCCGGTAGCCATACTGGTTGCTATCCTTACCGTCCTGGGCACCATGCAGGCGTTCGTTTTGATTATAGCCATGACCGGCGGCGGCCCGGCTTACCACACGCAGGTGCCGGTGCTGCGCATATTGGCTTCCATGCGCGGATCGTCGCGTTTCGGCTACGCCTGCGCGCAGGGCATTGTTTTCGGGGTGGTGTTGATAATAATTTCGTTCGTGCAATACCGTTTTTCCAAGAGATCAAGGCAATATTAACGCGCCGAAGGAGAGCCGTCGCATATGAAAAGCGATAAATATTACCGCGGTAAGAAAGCAGCAGTGAATGTGATAATCTACGCTTTTCTTATAGCGGTGGCGTTGACCTGTATTTTCCCGCTGCTCTGGATGTTCTCTTCCAGCCTAAAAACGCAGGAGACCATTTTCCGGGACATGTCGCTTATTCCCAAGGAGTTCCATTTCGAGAATTACGTCCTGGCCTGGAAGCAGGGCGGGTTCGGGCGGAACTTTTTCAACAGCATCGTTTATACCTCGATCGTCGTGCTCGGCATAGTGGTGGTTTCCTCTCTGGCCGCTTACGCCTTTTCCAGGTTCACCTTCCCGGGCAGGAATCTTATTTTCTATATGTTCATGGCGGCGATGATGATCCCTATCCCCGGCAGCTTCGTCCCGCTTTATGTTCTGTTGAACAAGTTGCACCTGCGCAACACCGCCATAGGATATATACTTTGCATGATCAACGTCGGATTGTCGACCAGCATCTTTCTTCTGAAGACTTTTTTCGACAAGATGCCCAAGGAACTCGAAGACGCGGCGAGGATAGACGGCTGCTCCAAACTCGGCATTTGGCGTCACGTCGCCCTGCCGCTGGCGAAGCCCGTTCTGGCCGTCGTGGTAGTTTTGAACGCGCTTAATGTCTGGAACGAGTACGTGCTGGCGCTGATCATATTCGATTCCAAACCCTTGATGCCGCTGCAGGTGGCGTTGATGACGTTCCAGGGGGAATTCATTACGCGTTATCCGCTGCTCATGGCCGGGTTGACCATCACCGCCCTGCCTATAATACTGGTTTATATTCTTATGCAAAAATACATAGTCAAAGGCGTAACTCAAGGAGCATTAGTGGGGTAAATATTATGAAGATATCTGTTATTTCCTTATGTTTGGCGTTTTTGTTGTTTTCCGGCGGCTCTGCCCGGGCCGGGGACGGCACTTCGGCCGCGAAGGATCCGGCCGAATCCTCCTCGACGTTGATCACCAAGTCCTGGCAGGCGCACGGCAGCGGAGACGTGGAAGCCACGTTTAAATACACCGGCAGGTGCATCGAATTGTATTCGGCCGAGGCGTTGAAGCAGCAGGGATCGCTGAAGGGGATGCCCTCCAATAAGGACGAGATACAAGCGGTCGCCGTCTTGAACGACGTCGCCACCGCTTATTTCATCCAGGCCGAGAGTTATATGAGGCAGGGCAAGAACGACGAGGCTAAAAAGCTGTTCAAGACCATCATAGAGAAATACCCTTTTGCCCAGGCCTGGGACCAGCGCGGGTGGTATTGGAAGATAGCTCAGGCCTCCGAGCAGAGCGTCAAAAAGATAGAAACCGGTTCTATAGAGATAGAAGAAAAGAAGAAGGTCAGCCAGCTGCCGACGGTAATAGAACTGTATGATCCGGGGAAAGAGGATGTGGTTGATTATGAAAAATACGGCGAATTCACCAAGACCGGCACCGCCGAGTATAAATACATCGTCAAGGACCAGGAAGGCTTGAGCGCGGCGGTGGGCGAGGGAATCTACCCCAATACCACTTCCATCCGCTGGGACCCTGCCTACAAAAAAGCGCAGAAGGAAAAAAGGCTGGAGGGATCGCATTGGGATTACGTGCATTCCCCGGACCTGGAAGCGGCTTTCCTAAAATGGGCCACGGCTCCGGAACCGCAGGGCGTCAAACTTTTCTATCTCGGATTGATTCTGGAAAAATCCGGACTTTATAAACACGCGCTGAAGTGCTATTACGCGATAGTCGTGCATTTCCCGGGGACTTACGGCTGGACTTACTGGCACACACCCTGGTATGTGGGGCAGGCCGCCATCGCCAAGATAAAACACATATTGCGCAACAACCCCTCGCTCGGATATAAACTGGTCGGGGCGGACATAAAGATATTGAACGGTTTCGACAACGACGTATCCAACGATATGGCGGTGACGACACCGGGAAAATTCGTGAAAACATCTTCTCTGGACAAGGTGAAGGGACGTCTGTCCGACGGACGGGCTCCTGCGGTGAAAAAGCGGCTGGGATGCGGGAAGGTGCATCTTGTTCAATACGAAGACGACGGCTGGCAGTTGATCGTCGAAGGCAAACCGTACGTGATCAGGGCCGTTACTTACGCCCCCACCAAGATCGGACAGTCCCCCGATGAGGGGACTCTCGGGAACTGGATGGAGGAAGATTTCAATGCCAACGGCAAGATAGACGGCCCTTACGATGCTTTCGTGGACAAGAACAGGAACAACATCCGGGACGCCAATGAGCCGGCGGTAGGGGATTTCAAGCTGATGAAGGATATGGGCATAAACACGATCAGGCTTTATCATCATCCCAAGACAATCAACAAGGAACTGATGCGCGCGATGTACAAGGATTACGGCATCAGGGTGATAGTGGGGGATTTCCTCGGCAAATACGCCATAGGTTCCGGCGCGTCTTGGTATCCGGGAACGGATTATAACGACGAAGAGCACAAGAAGAAAATGATGGAAACCGTGCTCGGCATGGTTAAGGAATTCAAGGACGAGCCTTATGTCCTGTTCTGGCTGCTGGGCAACGAGAATGTTTACGGATTCGCCTGCAATGCCGACAAGGAGCCGGAGGCTTTTTTCAAGTTCGCCAACGAAGTGGCCGGAAGGATCAAAGAGATCGATCCGGAACATCCGGTGGCGATATGCAGCGGAGACGTTCTCTTCCTGGATAAGTACGGTAAGAACGCTCCCGACGTGGATATTTTCGGCACCAACGCCTACCGCGGAGACTATGGTTTCGGGTTCCTCTGGCGCCAGGTCAAGGAAGAAACGGGTAAACCGGCGTTCATCACGGAATACGGATGTCCGGCTTTTTCCCTGGGCTTTAGCGTGGAGGAAGCGGAAAAGGCGCAGGCCGAATACCATCGCGGGACATGGGAGGACATAGAGGAGAATATGGCTTTTCATGAGGGAGAGGGCAACGCAATCGGAGGGGTGATCTTCGAATGGCTGGACGAATGGTGGAAGGCCTATGAACCTTCCATGCACGATACCAAAGGTTTGTTTACGGGGCCTTTCCCGGACGGATTCATGCACGAAGAGTGGCTGGGTATCTGCGGGCAGGGCGACGGCAAGAACAGCCCGTTCCTGCGGGAATTAAGGCCGGCGTATTTCATGTATAAAAAGAAATGGAACAGGTGAACGGTTCGCACGTTCGCTATTTCATATTGCTGGGAGGTAGAAAGGAGGAATACAGGCAACAAGCGCAGTTGAATCGAATCAGGTAAAGATATGTTTTAAAGGAAACGTTCACTTTCACGCTGGCGTCCGGTCTTGATGTGTGCGGCAGCGGAAAGGGAAGGAACGCGGCACAATAATCGGCCGCGCTCTATTATGGAGGGGTTTTCAGATGAGAAAATTATTAATGGTTACTTTAATTGCCGTATTCGCTTCGGCATTCACGACTACTCTTGAACGCGCGCAGGCGGATAACCTGAAGTCGTTCAGCGTTTACACCGACAGCAAATCTCCCGACAATCATTACGCGGCTTCCGGCTGGATGGGGGATTTCGGCGATATCAAGATGAACGATCAGGCTTTGGAGAATCCTCATTCAGGGTCCACCAGCATAGAGTTCTCTTATTCCGCCAAGAAATCGCAGGGCCAGGGATGGGCCGGCGTTTATTGGCAGAATCCCGCCAATAACTGGGGAAGCAAAAAGGGAGGATTCGATCTTACCGGCATGACCAAGCTGACTTTTTGGGCGCGTGGCGCCAAAGGCGGCGAGATAATCCAGAAGTTCGTAGTGGGAGGGATAAAAGGCGATTATTCCGATTCCGCGGCGGCCGAGTTCGGGCCTGTGGAATTGACCGACACCTGGAAGGAATACACGATCAATCTCGCCGGCCGCGATCTGTCCTATATAAGCGGCGGATTCGGCTGGGTGGCGACCGCCGACCTGAATCCCGACGGATGCGTTTTCTATATCGACGATATAAAGTTCTCCGTCGATCAGGAGATGAAACCGGAGGGAAAGAAGCAGCAGGATATGCCTTTTTATGTCTACTCCGATAAAAGCTCGGTAAGCAACCATTTCGTGGCTTCCGGCTGGATGGGGGACTACGGCGACATAAAATATGAGGGTTCTTCCACCGAGGATCCCTATCTCGGCGATACCTGTATCAAGGTGGTCTATACCGCCAAAGGCGCGCAGGGCGCGCGCTGGGGAGGCATATACTGGCAGAATCCGGCCAACAACTGGGGCAGCGTAGACGCCGGGTTTGACCTTTCCAAGGCGACCAAGGTTACCTTCTGGGCGCGCGGCGCAAAAGGCGGCGAGCGCATAGAGGAGTTCAAGATCGGCGGTATAATGGGAGAGTTCTCCGATTCGGACACCGCAGGTATAGGCCCTGTCGTTCTTACCAAGGACTGGCAGCAGTATTCGATCGACCTGAAAGGCAAAGACCTTTCTTTCATCATAGGAGGTTTTTGCTGGGCGACCAACGCCGACGTTAATCCGGACGGCGTAATCTTCTATCTGGATGAAATCAAATACGAATAACACCGCCGCCGGCAGCGCCGGCGGCAACAAAACCGG
>DIEK01000024.1 GCA_002418595.1 Candidatus Omnitrophica bacterium UBA5776
AAGGTTATGATTTAAGTTCATTGACCGGACCGGTGACGATGGATACTGTGCCTTCCGTGGAAGCGAGATCTTTGGGTTACAGCCAGCTCCCGATGCAGGCCGATACCGCAGGCGGCTGGTTTTGGAGCGACGTAGTCGTGCCGGCCGGATCGGTGTTACAGTTTGCCTGGTCCAAGACGGTGGAGCCTGCCTGGAATTATTTGAACGATAACGTGGTCAAGCCGGCGCAGAATTATTTGAACGATAACATAGTGAATCCGATCGTAAACTGGGGGAGTACGCCGCAAGAAATGATGGGTGACGTTATCGATCCGAAAACCGGCAAGCACCAATTGGGTTTAGTCACTATAAACAGCCCCTCTAATTGGGAGCGCGCCTGGGAATGGTGGGTGGATAACGCCGGAGGCGGCAATCCTACTACGGCGCAGCAGGTGGCGATAGGCACCGGATTCGTCGTGGCCGCGCCGGTGGCTGTTTACGTCGGCGGCACGGCAACCGGAGCGGCGGCAATTTCTTACGCCGGTTCCGTTGCCGGTTCCTTTGTTACCCGGCAAATGGCCAAGAGAATTATCACTGATGCCGTTATCGGCCACGGGGGTATTTTGGCCGGCAGGGAAACGTATTCATTAATGAGCGACGGCAAATTATACACGCCAGGATTGAATGATTTCGGGTATGATCTGGACAATCCGAATAAATTGGACGGCATAGTCGTTCCTTTCGCCCTGAACATAGCTATGGGCGAATTGGGCAGGGTTCCGCTGGAAATGGCCTTTGGGGCGCCTTTGACAAAAAGCGGATTTGCCGGGTTATCAGGCTGGCTGGGGAGCAAACCCGCCGCGGCCGCTCTGCCGGCTGCCCGGACCATCGGCGAAGGTATTCCCCGCGCCCTGCTGCAACTGCCGAAAGATATGGCCGTTTCCGGTACCGTAATTATGGCTGCCGACAATATTCATAGTATCGCCGCAGAAGGTTCTTATTTGAACAGTGCTCAAGCGCTGTCTTCGTATGAAAGCGGTATGATGTTGGGAGCAGGAGTGCGTTTTGCTGCTCTTGGCCTCGGGACGCTCGCCGGGGCAGCCGGAACTTCAGCCGTATTGGCGCGGGCGAGAAATGCCGTTGTTCCTTTGGCAGAAAGCAATACGAGATCAGGGAGGCTGATTTCCCGGTTTGGAAGCAAAATGGAGAAACCAGCGATCTGGGGCAATAATATAAAGGAGAGAGCGATAGCTTTTGGATGGAAACAGCCTGAGACCCTGCCGATCAGTGTCAAGACTACCGGCGGATTTGTAGCTATAGGCCCTGTTTACACGGCTGTTAATCTGCTGGGATTCGACCAGAACGGCGTCCGGACCAAGATTTACGACGCGCTGGTAAATAATAAAGGCAGTTTAAGCGCGGTTTTGACCGATCCCATGATAGTTTATTCGGTAGATCAGGACGGTAACCTTAAATATACCAGCGTCCTGCAGTACGCGGCTATAGATACAGCCAATTTCGCCAAAATGAGCGTTTACCTGCCTACTTTTCTGGGTATCGCCGCTGTGCCGCATACAATCACCGCCAACAAAGCGATACAGGCATTTGCCACAGAACACAGTTTCCAGAATTTGGGCAGAATATTAAAGACATACCTGAAGGGCGGTTCCTATGACGATATCATCATCTCTAATCTCGCCAAAAGAGAAGCCGCTGGACAGGCCGCCGGGTTTGGTATCAACAGTATAGAGAATGCGGCGTTTGTGGCCACTACCCTGGGCGTGAACAACAATATTTTCTATACCGCTTTCAAGGCTCTGGGTTTCCCCGAGCAGGAGGCCCAGACCTGGGCTGGACACGCGAGCTTCATTTCTCTTGTTTTCCTGCCTGTTTACAGCGGCACCAGGATTACCGCCCAGCAGGAAAAAGCGGTGGCCGATCTGTTGACCGGGGAAGGATACAGCAAGGTTACGCTTAAGCGCACCGCCGATCCGCTGGCGTATAGGATTACGGCGCAGGACAAAACCGGGATGCCGGTTGAATTAGAGAGCAGGTTGAGCGTTTCCGCGGAACAGGGGAATACCGCGGCGTCAGTGATCGTCTTCCCGAAGACAGAAGCGGGAAATGACGGCATCGGGGTTTTTCGTCTTTCCACAGGGACCACCAATGAAGTCGAGGTCGGCAAAGAATATACCGTTAAGCTGCCGGCATATCTGGCAAAGGAAGTGCCCGCGTCCAGATTGACGGAAGAGATAACCAACTCAGCGGCAGATACCGTTAAAGAAGACCGGTCTTACGTGGCGATGACCAGGGACGGTTTATTGGGCGTAAGGGCCGGCGAGCAGACAGGCGTTGCCCCAGAAATGCTGCGTAATGAGATCGCCGTTTATGGGGTCAAGCAGCAATTGAAGGAGCAGGGACTGAACAACTGGGAATTATACGAGATCGCTTCCGGTAAGAATGCCGATGTGCAGGCGGTGGCTTTCGGCGGGAAAAAGATAGCCGGACAGGAATATGCACAGGGTTCCGTGGAGGCCGGTGTCAGGGATGTGAATTCCGCGGTTCATGCGCTCCTGAACGAGCGGATGTACACGATGCCGGGTAGCGAGCTGTTGAACATCGCTTTGAACGGGGTGGTCGGCGATAAACAGATGGGGGTTAATCCCGACACCAAACAGATAATTAAGAATATCCAGGAGGCTGCCGTAGGCGTTATCTCCGCCAGGGCCGTCCTGTCCGGAGACAAAGGCCTGTTGAAAGATTACATCGAAGGGAAAGACCTGCAGATCGAATCCGGCAAGGACGGGTTGACCGTATTGCAAGAGCGGATAGAACTGCGGAGGGACCTCGGCGTTAAAGTCGAATCTTCGTTAAGGAACGATTATCTGCGCGCGCTGGATAATACGATAGATGCGGGAGACAAACCGGCAGCCGCTAAAATATTGGATAATACGATAGATGCGGGAGACAAACCGGCATCCGCTAAAATAGAGGAAAAGGTGACCGGACGCGCCAAATACGGATTTGAGCTCGAGCCGGAATTGAAAGCCGAATATAAGGCGGCGGCATTGGAATATTTAAGCAGGTTGAACGATAACCGTCCGGTTACTTCACGGTTGACCAGTTGGCAACTGGAAGAACTCGCCGGCGCGCTGGTGAATGCCGGACAGCGGCTTTCCGCGGGCAAGGACGTGATGGCGCTCAACGCCGTCACCCAGATAAAGCAATTGTCCCAGGCCCAGAAAGAACAGATCTATTGGAATAAGGGCGCAAAAGAGCTTGCCTATCGTTCTGTGGACCAGTCCCAGGATGCCGCGGTCAAGAACGCGGTTGAGAAATTCAACGAAGATGCCACAGCCAAGTCGGCGATGAGCGAATTGATGGGTATGTTGACGGAGAAGTATAAAAAAGAAGGAGGCGAATTCGATTTCAAGGCTTTAAAAAGCCGCAAGGGCAATCAGTTCACCGAGATACTAAAGGCCATATCCGGCGGGCCCGAGAGCATGATCCAGAAGGCCGATACCGGCGACGGAAAGACGGCGGTGATCATCCCGGTCAGCCAAGTGTTCCTGGCTAAGTTGGGAATCAAGTCTGTCGGGCTTTATGCCACGGAAGCCAAGGCCATAGATGCTTGTAAAGAGTTTGCCAAGTTATTGGGTCCCAAAGAACATAAAGGCGCTGTAAACGTTGTTCTCGTCGGTAAAGATTCAACCGGCTATGCTGCACAGGAAAAATTGCTTAACTCGTTAAGAGAGAGCGACATAGTGATCCTGGACGTTTCCACCGCCCAGTCGCTTCAGATGGATACTTTGCACGCCGATTTTAAATCGAGATTTGCGCCTGTCTCCGCCAAGAGCGTATATGAAGCCCTGACGGCAGACCGCTGGCTGTTCGCGGATGAGATCCAGGAGATATCCAAGACACCGCATTTGATCACCGGTTTCAACGGTATGCCGGTGGGCGGGAAATGGATTGAACCGGCGCTCAAAGTGGAAAGTTTCATCTCCGAGCTGGCCGGGCAGTCGGATTACCGCAAAGCAGGGGATAGCGAGGCGTTCAAAGGGCTGATTTCGCTGAAGGCCGCCGGAGGCACGGGATACGCTACAGACCTGATGGCGGGTAAATATCTGGAACATATGAAGGCGTCCGCCCGATATGCTGAAGAATACAAGAATGTCTCCCTGGAGGACTTCAAGAATAAGGAACAGTTCAGCGAAGAAAGGCAACTTTTGAATTCCTTCGCCAACGCCCTGACGATGAAGGAGGGCGAGAACAACGGTTTCGGTATAGCTTTCCTCAACGGGCAGAAGGTCCCGGTGCCGATCCACGAAAATGCAGCCAAGCCGGATATGTACTGGTCCGATCCGGCCGACGCGATCGCCCGCACGATAGTCGCTTACAAAATGATGGGGATAGAGCTTTCTGCGGCGAGCGTAATCAGAGGCGACGCCGGTCGCGCTCCGCTGCAGACCAGCCCCGAGTCGATCAGGGTCACCCCGTTGAGCGTGATCTCCGATTTTACCGGCGCCAAGCGGTTCTTCACCGCCACCCCGCTCTGGGCCAAATTCATGGCCGAGATGATGAACATAGGCTATACTCCGGTCCACGCAGAGGCGGGTAAAGACGTCTGGCAGATCGAGAGAGACGAGATGAGCCTAAAGATCGATGAATATTTCGATTCGGCAATCTTCATCAAGGCCGGCGATCTTAAAGAAGCTTTGGCAGAGACCGCAAAGCATTTTGGCGGACGTTCCATCGTGGTTTTGGCCGCCCAGCAGGATCACTGGTCTTTGAAGACCTCGGCAGTCAGGGAATTCGCCGCCGCGAATAAGCGCGTTTATATCGAACAGAAGAACGGCGATAAGTTCGTCAAGTACACTCCGCAGGGGGATGAAATCACGCTTTCCAAAGAAGACGTGAAAAAGATCCTGGAAGCCGATTCTAATTCCATTGTTCTCTTCGACAGGGAGTCCCTGGTGGGATACAACCTTGATTACGATAGAAAAGGCGAGATAACCGGCAATCCGGTTTACCTGTCAGTCGCCGATAAGACCACTTCTTTGACCTTGATGATACATACCGTAGGCCGCAACCGCGGGAATTTCGACCAGGCGTTTGCCTTCATCGGCGGAAAAGATATGGAGAGAGAGGCGATAAAAGATGTTCTGCTCGATAATGAAAAAACGGCCGAGAACAACCTGCAGGCGCAAACGCTGAACGACGCTCTGCACCAGGGTATGTTGAACCGTTTCGACAAGCTGCTGGCCGCGAGCGTCAGCGAAGAGAACTGGAAGGCGGTCATAGATATGAGAAAAGACTTCCAGTCGCCGGAAGGCAGGAATGATTACATCGGCGAACGCGACACCGCCGGTATCGCCGATTCGGTCTCCCGTTCGGCCCAGACCGACGCGCGCAGGTTCAAGGACATCAGCGATAAATATACTTTGAAACTGAACGACAAACAAAGGGATATGGTATATCAGGCGGTGAAGGCGGATAAGTCTATCGCCGGAAAAGGCCTGCAATACGACGGTTATCGCCGCGACTTCGCTCAGGTAGCCGCCGAAGCCTCGGGCTGGCCGAGGCTGGATTTCAAGAGCATAGCGGAGATTATAGAAGGCCGTTATACCAAAGGGGATTTGAGCGGCAAGGTCTCTATGGAATCGGTGCCTTCCGTGCAGGGGACGTATGTTGAATCAATGCTGCGCGGTTTGCCGGTGGAAGCTTCCCAAGGACAGCCCCCGGCGGAAAAGGTAGCTTCCAGGGACAAAGGATTAATATCAGGCATTAAGTCCGGAAGAACCGATCTGCAAGCGCGCGGTTATCATCCTTCCGAAGTTGATACCACGGGGGTATTCCTGGCTGATTATTTGAAAGCCTTGGGATTGATAGACGGCCGCTCCATTCCTTACGGGATTCTTGGTGTTGCCCGTGGTATCGCCTATAGCTTGGGCAGATACAGCGATAACGACCGCGCCACCGAAAGGATGGATAGATGGGAGAAAGTCAAATTTTCCGCCGGCAACGCGGTATTGGGAGCGAAGAACGGCTGGGTGCTCGGCCAGCTTGAGCATGGCGCATTCAGCGTCACTCCGCAGGGCGCGGCTGTATGGCTGATAGCTAAGGACTTGAAGACGGACGACAACAAAGCGATGGATGACCTGGTTGGAAAGGTAACGCTCGGCCTGGATCTTATTTCTTCACAGAAGGTCGCGCAATGGGAAGAAGAATTGAAAGATGCGACCAGAGAAGAGCCGGCTGTAGAGAATAATTCCGATGGAGAGAAAGAGGCGGCGCAAGAATATGAGGCCAAGAAAGCGGCGTTGGAGAATGACCGTCCCCGGGCGAACCTGCAGCATTATATGAAAGAGAACGCCGATCTGGTTAACAGTCTCCGGTACAGCCCGCTTGCTCCCATCACTCTGGCCGCGCAGTCAATCGAGCAGGACAAATACAGAAATACCTTGAACGGATTGGCAAAGAGAGGTTTAAAGGGGATTGTACAGGACATCTCGGCCGAAAACGTCCATTTCATCAATACGGCGGATTCCGAAGCCAAATGGGAAGAAACGGTGATGGCCGAACATCTGAACTTCCGCTTCAGCGGCGCGATGGGAGACAAGGAGACGGTCCTGAAGATCCTGTTGAGCAGCTTAGATAACCCGGAGTCATTCAGACAATTGTCCGGATTAGGCAAAGATGTTTCAAAGTACGCCAAGGACGATAGACTGCATACGGTTGAATTCAAGGACAAGTCCGCGGCCTTCACGGCGAATATAAACGACAAGGAAGCGGCAGCCACGGCCGATTTATTGAACAGTATGCCGGGGATGAAAGAGACCGGGGTGGAATTATTGGATACGATCTTGACTTTCGGCCGGGCCGGGAGCGAATTCGTGAAAGACGCGCAGTCTTACGTCAACGGTTTATTCACCCCTGACTTTTTGTCCAAACTGGTTACTGAGGATATCGAGGCGCTGGTAAAAGAGACGATAAGCGACGCCGAGGTCGAGATGATCAAGCCGCTGGTGAAAGAAGCGGCGAAGTCGGATAATGCCATCGTGGCGCCGGTGTTCATACCGGAGAAATACCGTGAGCAGACCGGAAAAGCCGTGTCCGGCGCGGAAGAATATTACCGGGGTCTGGGGCTTGACGTCAAGTTTGTGCAGATGAACAAGGATTTGACCGAAATGGTCTCCAGATATGCCCGCTTGCTTTCCAAACACAGCGGTAAGAAAGATTATTATCCTATGGAGGTCATCACTGAATCGGTGATCTCCGTGATTGCCGCCAGGCTCGGCACGCCGGTAGTGGCGTTCGTTGACCTGCCGTTGTATTCTGCGGTGGAAAATACGATTGACACCATCGGAGAAGGTTCGGCTTTTACTTCCGCCATGGTGGGTTATCATCCTTTTACCGCCGGTAAACTCGGAGCCTATAATAAAGCCCCAACTGCGCTGGCCGGTTCCCTGAAGAAAGCGCTGCTGCATGAGTTCGGGCATACCCTGCGCCTGGGACACAGCCCGGAGAACGTGCCTTCGGTTATGCAGAGGTCAAAAGGAGAACCGTTGAACTGGAAGAATAACTTAAGACAGTCCATCACCTCCAGTATAGTTAATCTGCCTTATTTCAGGAAAGCGAATGCGCGGGAGGCAGGTAACAAGTTATTGAAATCGAGCTTCAAACTGCATTTTATGAGGAAACCGAGCGTTTACACCCCGAATGAAACAGCCACAATCGCAGAAAATCTGAAGGCGTATAAATATAGAAACAGTATCATGGCGGAAATCGGGAATGCAAGAGAGTTGACCGCCAACAGCGGGGTGCAGGCTGTTTCTGAATTATCCGGGCAGCCGCTGGAACAGGTCGCCTGGGGCATGGCTTCCGGGTTGAACGGGGACGGCGTCGCCCAAGGTATGCCGTTATTGAGAATTATGGAGTATCTGAATAAACTCAACGGAAACAGGTTTACGGCCGCCTATCTTAATTCAGCTCGTTTGACAGGGGAAGACGTCGCTTCCGATCCCGCGGCGCGTTTTGTCCTGGCCGGTAAAGAAAACGGCAGTAATATCGCCCCGCTGCTCGCCGGGCATAAGTCCGGTAACGGAGACGGCAGTTCCCTGGAATTTTTCCCGGATATGGGATCTTTGAAGGCCTTTGTCTCCGCCAACGGAAAAGAACCGGTAATAGTGGTGGTAAAGCAGGAAATGATAGAAACCAATCCCAGGATGTTCCGGCCGATGGGCCTTGAAGAACAGCGGAACCTGTTGATTTCCGGAGGTCAATTACCGAATATGATTCAGGAGGCCGATAACAACGCAGCGGACAACGACGGCGGTTCCGCGCTGGAAAATGCCTTTGAGGCTGCGGTGATGCCGTTCGGCACTGTAGATGCAGTCCAGACAGTATCTTATCCTGTTTCATCCTTCGGAGGCAGCTCCAATAGCGTGAAAGCCTTGAATGAAAATACAGGAATTGATTTGAACAATTTGTCTTTGGGGAATACGCAAATAACCGGGGTTATCCCGTACCTGATGAGCCTGACTTTGCCTTACGCTACCGGGCCTCCGCAGGGTTACGCCTATGACTCCTCTTCCTCAAATTCCTCCAAAGCCGACCGTATTTCCTCGTTTGGCGCATTTTCATTAATACATAATATCTCCATAACAGATACCAGTTCGCTTAGTAGCATTTACGACGGCGGTATTATAAGCTTCATCCCCGGGGTTGTTTCAGATCTGCACTACCTTCCGTGGCAGGTGGGGGGCATGATTATTGAGACTACCGGGGATATTTATTCAGCAGTATCCGGCCTGACCGCGAATATTATGCTTGACCTTCCGTGGCTGGCGGCGGGCATATATATCGCGGCGGCCGGATTATTATTACTCATCTCAAACCCGCTTTTCTCCATACTTACCGTGGCAGGTAGAGGAGAGAGAGCGGATATAACGGGACAAAGCAGGGCTGTTCAGCCGGCCGCAACCTCCGCGGCATTTACCCCTGGTGAAAACAGCCCTGCTTTTGTCTCTATAGTTACACTCATCAGAATGATCGGGCAAGTTATCCCCGGCATGTCTTCCATTTTATTCAGCCTTCCGTGGCAGGTGGGGAATAAAATTTCGGGAGCGGCCGGGGATTTAAATTCAAAAACGGTATTTAACACAAGCAAAGGGGGGTGGTTATCATGGTTAAAGTCAACTTTGAAGGGCTGGAATTCCAGCATCTCGTCGTTTACCAGAAGGACGCAACAATCTTCATCGCCGCTCGCGACGGAAACAGCGGCAGGCTCAAGCTTTTTCTCGTCCACAGGGATACGGGCAACGCCTATTGCCGCAACGGCAGAGCGGGCTGCTGGGAAGAACTTGCCGGCATCGGCAGGAGAAGCATTCTTAGCCGTCTCCACGCTGCCAGGCAGAATAATATCCCTGTTTTCGAGATCAACGAGTCGTATAACTGATCTGCTCTTTACGGAACAGGTCGGTATCAGCAGGGGTCTTGGGCCGGTCATCTCCCTCCCGAGACAGCCCAAGGCCTCTGCTTTATTAGCAGCTTCCCGGCAAGAGGGAGATGCCCGTGACGGCGGCATAAAAGAGGGAAATCCCGATTGGAATAGCTATTTAATAAGTCCCATGATCTTAGAAAATGTGTGCGCGGACAGCTTAACCAAATTATTTGATAAATATCGGGTATATCGATATGGTGAAGGAGAATTTTCCGCCACGGAAGTTATTACTATGTCTAAATTGCCGGATAACATGTTAATCCCGAACGTATACGAGGGGGATGTTATTGTCGGAACAGATATGAAAGACAACAAGGGAATCATGAGCGCCGGTTATTATAAATGTGTAGGGATTTTTATAAGGGGAGAGGTTTCAGGATTGATGTATTATATCCTTGGACACAGTCGCGAGGTTTTTGCAGATCACTACCTTCCGTTTCTTATCGCGCAGGCAAAGGAATATAATTTATCGGACATCGCAGTATTTTTGACCTTTACCGAAGAAGCGACAATACCGGCGGCAAAGCATTACGCCCAATTGCGCAAAGGGCTCGCCCCACGGGATATTTTCACTTATCAAAGAGAGGAAAATACCGCAACGAATTTTGTAATAAATAATGAGGAAGTTATAGCCGGGATTCAGGATTATCAAAAGAATGAGTTTTATGCTGAGTCGTTTCCGTGGGGCACAAACGTAATCCGCGACGGCGGGGACGAAGAGACGGAAAATGTAAAAGAGCAATTGAGGTCGTTGTTGAGGAAAAATACTAAAAATTCGCCTAAGACGATCGAGGGAAAGATTCAAGATTGGACAAACAGGGGTAAGTTAGAAGAAATACTTGCTTTCTATAAGGATACTTCTGGGAAGAAAGACGGCGGCAGCGCGGAAAGAGTTTCTATCGTAGTGGCTATATCTGTGCTGGCAGCTGCGACGGTAGTGCTGGGGTTACATTACACCAAGATAGCAGAATTATTTACAGAACCGTCAGAGTTAGTGCAGGTATTAGCAGTGATAGGAGCTATATTCGCAGTAGTGGGAGTATTGTTAATACTTTTAGAGAGAGGCATAGAGGCGCGGAGGAAGAATGGCAAGATGGTCTCCGTTCTAGAAGTTTTCTTGTTCGGCGCAGTTATGTTTGATGTGGTAGTTTGGGCGGGGGCGCTGGTATTGACATATATATACGCTGGTATGGGAGAGACAGCAGAGTTGTTTAAAGAGCTGCCGGGAACTGCCACCGTGACGTTCTTCATATTGGTAGGGCTCGTATTCGGAGTAGACGCAGTATTAGCAAACTGTATAAGGAGAGGCTTGGACGCGCGGAGTCAGAATGAGAAGATGCTCTCTGCCGGCAGAGATGCCAGCGAAGAACAAGGGAACCGTGACGGCGGGAACGACAGCGGAGAAGGCGCGGCATACGACGGCGGATTGTCCGGCAATGCTGTTTCTTATGTCGAGACAGAGCAGCAGCAAGCATCTGTGTTGGGGGCGGTGTTGTCTTTCCTGCTTACTGTATCTATGCGCGCCTGGAACGCATTCATGCTCCTGCCGCGCAGGGCAGTAATCCTTGTCAAGCCGGGGAGCAAGGGTATTGTTGCTTCCACTTTAGGTATGCCTAACGTCATATCGGCGGCGGATATACTGTTCAACCAGTCGTTCGGTCCCGGAGAAGTTACGAACGGAGATATCCCGACCGACGGCGGGAACGCGGCAAGAGTGTTCTTGACTGATGCAGCGACGACAGAACTCCTCGCTCCGGAGTCTGATGGACGGAAGGCTTTGGATAGCCTCTTGGCCCAAAGGATGGGATGGAACGAACAGAAAGTGGAGGTATTCGTGAACGGTGTCCGAGGATTATCCGCGTTAGTCAATGAAAAAACGGAGTTAGACCTGGGGCCGCATGATTTTTATATTGTCGCGTATCCGTATGAATGGACGTTTATGACCGGCAGGATGGGAAAAGGGATCATAACGATGTCGTTGAATTTAGGAGGTCGGCCGGCGGATACGGTCATCGAAGCAGTAGCTTATTTAGTCCTTCATGAGAAAGGGCACGCAATAAGTTTCGTAAACAAGACGGTAAATATAGCCGCTGACCGTGAGACGAAAGAAAATGAAGCGGAGAGAATCGGGCGTAAATTAGCGGAGGTCTTAGGACACGAATATTTGTCCAAATATAGGAAAGGCTTTGCGGCGATCAACGGTTTTTCAGACCAGAACGGCGGAACGGCATCCGGTAATTCATCCGAGAAATCATCGGTCAGGTTCGCCGGCAGCGAGAACGATTCCGGGAGCATGTCCAGGGCGTTCAACAACGACGGCGGGATCAGGGCAGGGCCGCGGAGAAGCGTCGAGTATTACGCGGTCAATCTCGCCGCTATATTCATCATTTCCGGTTTAATCGCCTATTTCGTTTCAGTGTATTCAGCTCAAGGCCTGGTCGCTTCTTTCGGCCTTTCTTCTCTGTTAGGGTTTGCCGCCGCGATAAGCGTTCTTTATCTCGTAATCAATCATATTTCTCCCAACAAAGAGCACGGGGCCCCGCTTGAGCAGGCCATATTGAAACTTCGTCCCGATGCTTCCTCCGCTCTGATCGCCAGGGTTATCAGGTTGATGAACGGCCGGACCGAACAGCGGCATTCCGCCATCCTGTCCCCGCTTAATCTATTCAAACTTGCGCCGATTGTCGGGCCGGCTCTGCGCGCAATGGAAAGAAACCGCATCCTTCAAATCATTCTCTCGGCCGTCAAATGGGTAGGCGACGTGTTGACCATGCTGGTCATCTACAGGTTCCTTTTAAAGCATATTTTGACTCCTTTGGGACTCGCTTCCGATGCGAATTCCGTAAGCCTGACCGACGCGCAGATGGAAGAACTGATCGTTGCCGCCGAGAACCAGCTTCGGGCACGCCCTTCCGCTTCCACGCTTCAGAGAGCCGCATATTCCGCCTGGGATATTTTTACCGCGCAGTTCATTCTTGATTTCAGCAATGAGCAGATAGCGGCTATAGGCGCCAGGCGCGCGGTGTCCGGCGACCTGGTAAGAAAAACCGCGTTGCTTGCTCCGCTGGCTTTCTTCATCGGCGTCAACGCCTTATTCTCTCTCGCGCGCCAGAGGATCGTGATAGGGCTGGCATCGATGTTCGCCGCCGATTATATACTGAAACTGCTTCCGTTGAGTATGCATGCGGCGATGAACGCGCCCCTCGTTACCATTAAATTCTCCTGGTTATACCTGCCGATCAGCGACTTACCGGTCACCGGCAGTCTTATCTTGAGCAGTTTCATAATAATTCTCGTCCTTGACTTGATATTGATACGCAATACGGTCAAGGAAGAAAAGCTTACTTGGTCCCAAAAGGCCGCGCGCATCGTCAATATGCTCGTTTCCGGCACCGTGAGCATGATCTTCGTCGGCCCCGAGATAGAATTCGCCATTAACTTTACCAGCGGTATGCCTGTCGCGGGAGATACCGTCCGGTTCATGGAAGAGTTTGTTTACGGCGCCAACGGTAAAGAAGGATTGGGCCAGATCATAATTAACGGCGTTAACGCGTCCTCCGTTTCCTCTTTCGGCGTGAACCCGCATAAGGATGTTTATAACTTCATCGCCGGGCACAATCCGTTCTTCGCCAGCCCGGATTTCGATTCCGCCTCGGCGTTCGATCAGCTTTACAATTTAAGGAATCGTAAAGCGGCGGAAACCGGCGCGGAGCAGGAATTGGGGTTAATAAATTCATTGATCTCCGAGGCCGAAAACAGCGAACTTACAGCCGTTGCCGCGTTAGGACAGTATTATACAAGCGAAGAAAAATGGCTGGGGGACGCCAGAAAGGCCGGATATGGCCGGGATGAGATGATAGCTAAGAGAGACGAGTTGCTCGCCTTGATCGGCGCCGAATCGAAAGAGGGCAAAGATCAAGCGGTGGAGGAAGCCCGGGGGATATTCACGCGGGACGAAGAGAAATTCGGCCTGGTAGCGGAAGGGTTGCGCAACTATTATGCGGCCCACGAGGACAGGAACGCAGTGGAGTTACTGGTTTTGGATGGAGCCGGGCTGGATTCAGAAAAAGCCTTGGCATTCAATTCCACCGTGAGCAGGAGCTTCTTCGGGGCGATAAACGACAGACAGCTTCTTGAAGATTACGCCGAAACAGCCGTATGGAATATGTTCGACGGGACTGCCGCCGGGGAAGAAAAGGCCGCGGAAGCCCTGAAAGCGCTGCCGGATTCGAAGGCCGAGGAATACATAGCCGGGTTTGCTTCCGCGGCCGTAGCTTCAGGCGATTACGCAAGGCTGGCGCAGGCCCGCAATGCCTCCATCAGCGCCAACGTGACATTGTCCGATCCGGAGAAAGAAGTTTGGTTAGGCGAGCCGGATTCTGATAAAGTCGCGGAGATGTCCGCGGATATTACCGCCATAGCCGGAGTTTCCGGAGATCCCGTTATCGGCGAAGAGACGGTGGAATTCGGCCTGAAAGCCTTATATTACGATAACCCGAACGTGTTCGACAACGCCCTTCTGTCCATAGCGCAAAATAATTATAAGGAGGGCACGGTTCAGGCAGTTAACAGCAGCAACGCGATATACGATTCCGTCAAGAATATCAATTCTTCCAAGAAGAATTATCTGTTTTACAGCGTGTATCAGTGGCAGTATGACCAGGCTGATATTATCAAGGAACAGTTGAACAATTCGGACTATACCGGCGCGGCCGAAAACCTGAACGCGATACAAAAGGTTGATCCGAAGCAAGCAAAGGCTATCCAGAGTATCGTGATTTCCAGCTTGCTCTGGGGGGACCAGGCTTATGAGACCGGCCTGCAGTCGTTCGATCAGGCCGGCTTGAACAAACTGCTCAATTTTACAACTGCTTTGAACAGCACGGGGTCCGACGTTATGGACGCCGCGGGGATAGAAGAACACAATAAAACTTCAAGAAACGCAATCTCTTCTACGGTTCTGGGTTTCATGAAGTGGTCGTTGGAAATACAGGCTAAAATGTTGAGTCCGGTGGAATGGCTTGTTTCCAAGATTGCTTCCCGCAATGATAATGGTTCCGCGGAAGTCGCCGTTATGCCCGGTATCAGCGTGGCTGGGGCGTTAGCGGGAGCATTGGAAGCGGAGCGTAATGAGACGGCAAAAGAGGATGAGACCGTGATACCGTGGTCTAT
>DIEK01000113.1 GCA_002418595.1 Candidatus Omnitrophica bacterium UBA5776
GGTAACTATCTATTGACCGTTCCCTCTAATTGATTAAAACATAAGCTGGATCCCGCGCCTCGGGTCGTCCTTGCGGGGAACAAAAAGGCAAAGCAACCGTTCCCCGCCGGATCACTCCGTAAAAAAAGCCTGCAATGACCATATATCCTAAGAAGTATTGCTCGGTAAGACAAGATTCCGAGGCATTTTCCTGCTCCCGCCTTTGCTTTTATTTTTGCTTCCCGACATTTCAAATATTAATTATTGTCTCTCCGGTTTGAAAAGAGTATAATTGGATAAAAGGATAACGATATGGCGATAATTATACGCAATATCTTCACGCTCACGTTCATAGCCTGTTGCTTTTATTATCTCTATATCTTCCTTTTTCGCAAAATAGCCGACTTCTCCGCCTTCTCCAGCGGAGAGGACATCTGGAATCACCCCGAAGCCTATTTCGATCCTGAAGTTTGCAAATACATACATGTCCCGGCCTATATAGCGGTCTTCAGCTGGTGCGCGGCTGCGCTCATCCATCTCGTCACCGCTTAAGTAACCCGGCACAATCCCCCTGCGGAGGTTAATATCATGTGGAGCAAAAGAACAAAAAAAACCATCTGGATCATACTTTTGATAGCTATTTTGCCTGGTTTCGTTCTCTGGGGATTTTTCGATTCCATAAAGAAATCCCCCGGCCAAAGCCACTACGCCGGCAGAATATACGGCAGGAAGATTACCAGCCGGGAATACCAGTCCGCTCTCCAGGCGGTTAATACGGCTGCCGCTATGCGTCTCGGAGATAAACTCCAGCAAATGCAACAGTATCTCAACCTCGAAGGGCAAGCATGGCAGCGTCTGCTCATGCTTGAAGAAGCATCCCGCCGCAGGATAAGAATCCCGGATAAGGAAGTGGTGAGAACGATTCGGAGTTATTCTTTTCTACAGAATAAAAAGGGCGAATTCGACGAAAAGCAATACCGGCAGGTTCTGCGCTACGTATTCCACGTCCCCGCCAGAGCTTTCGAAGAGCAGGTGCGCGGGGACATAGCCATAGAGAAGCTGTTTCAAGAGGTGACCGCCGGAATTGAAGTCGGGGACACCGAGATAAAAGAATCCTACAACAAGGCCAACGAAGAAATAAGCGTCAAATACATAGCGGCCCTGCCCGCGGAGATAGCCGCCGATTTTTCCGTGCCGGATGAAGAAATAAAAGCCTATTTCACCGCCAACAACCTGCTTTTCAAGAAACCGCTCACCTACAACCTGGAATATGTTATGCTCGGGGCGGACGCGCCGGAGAATAAGATACACGAAACCCTGCAGCGTTTCGTCAAAGCCGCCGATCTCAAGGATGAGGCCAAAAATATGGGACTCGAGGCCAAGGAAACCGGACTCTTCGCCGAAAACGGCCCTATCCCGGGAATAGGCTGGTCGCAGGAATTGATGGAACGCCTCGCCAACTCCTCCGCCGGTAAATTCCTGCCGCCGGTCAAAACCTCTACCGGGATCTTTCTGCTCAAAATCAAAGAAAAAAAAGAGCCGTATATCCCTCCGTTTGAGGAGATCAAAGACGAAGTGAAGAAAAAGATGGTGTCGCAGAAGTCCGCCCAGGAGGCGAAGAAAAGAATAGAGGAATGCCTCTCAAAGATCAAAGCCGCGGCGGCAGCCAAAGAACCGGTGTCGCTCGAACAGTTGGCTAAATCCCTGTCGCTTAAGTCTGGCAAGACCGGAGATTTTAAATTCGGCAGTTATATCGAAGGCATCGGGGCCTCCGACGCTTTTTACACGGAAGCGAAGAAACTTTCGCCCGGACAATACAGCGGCGTGATAAAGGCCTCCTCCGGTTTTTATATCATCTCCCCGGATTCGTTCAAGCCGGTGGACGAGAATAAATTCGCCCAGGAGAAAAAAGAGTTCGCCCGCAGCCTGCTTTTCAAGAAACAGAACGAAGCCTTCGATCAATTCATGCGGNNGGAGAAGAAATCCGCGGCGAAAAAGTTCTAAAAAACGTCCGCAATGGAACTCCCCCGGCTTTCAAGCCGGGGATTCTTGCGGTTTTATGAAAAAGCCCCGCGTTCGCACGCGGGGCTTTTAAATTGTTATTCGGTGTTCTGATTACTCCACTTTGATGGCGCTGACCGGGCACTGCTCGACGATCTCGCTTATATTATGCGTATTGCAGGTATCCACCTTGCTATGCGCGACACCGTCAGCCTGGACCTCGAATACCTCCGGGCACAATTGCTCGCACAATCCGCAGCCCACGCACACGGAAGCGTCAATAGTCACCTTTGCCATTTTTCATTCCTCCTGAATGGAACCTTGGAACTAAAACCAGAGGCCCCTGTTTTTTCCGGCGAAGCTCCGGCTTCCCCGGTACATGGTCATTCGTTATTCCGGGGACACAATACTTAATNNAAAACCACACACAATTAAGTATTGTGTCCCCGGAATCTTAACGCTCCATAAGATTCTCAAACATCTCTTCGTGTTCGATTTCCTCGGCGAGTATATGCACAACCACCTGATAGGTTACGTGGTCCTTACCGAACGTCTTCTTGGCGATCTTGTTGTAAACATCTATCGCGGAAGCCTCGGCCTCGGTAACGATGCGGATTATACGGTTGATATCCGCTCCGTTCTTGGGAGGCATTATGTAAGGCGCGTTGGCGTTTTTTTCAAGTTCCATCGGATTGGCTATCGGGACACCGCCCAGTTTCGTGATCAGGTCGGCCAGTTCTTCAGCGTGTTCCTTCTCATCCGCGGCGATTTTCTTCAGCAATTCCTTCATATCCTCGTAGGCCTTGCCACAGACTATCTGGGCCATATACCAATAAAGATAATGCGCCAGCCATTCGTCGGCGTAAGCTTTCGTCAGGTCTTTGACGATATCCTTAAGTGGAATTTCCGTTATCGCCCTTGCCTGCTTTCCCATGACCTACCCCCTTCCGCTAATTCCCGGAGACCTGGTCCCTGAGCCCGTATTTCCTGACATTATTGTCAGCGATCTCCTGGATCTTCTTTATTTCCTCGGCGGCACCTGTGAGGTGCTTAAACCTTCCCTGCATTTTCAGGTATTCTTCCACAGGTTTGGCCTGTGCTAGTTTACGCACGGCGGAGAGTTGTCCATTCTCATACTCAAACAGCGGATAAAGACCGGTTTCTACGGCTGCTTTCGCCACGGTAAGGGTAAGGCTCGAATCGTGCCTCCACCCAAGCGGGCAGGGGACATGTATCTGCATATATTTGGGGCCTTTTATTGAAAAGGCTTTCTTGACCTTTCTCTGGATGTCCTGCGGGAACGCTACCGAGGCTGTCGCTACATACGGGATGCCGTGCGCCACGGCTATCTCCGGCAGGGCTTTCTTGGGCCGCAAATTGCCGAAAGACTGCTTGCCGGCCGGGCTGGTGGTAGTGTTGGAATCGAAAGGCGTCAGGCCGCTGCGTTGGACACCGGTATTCATATAAGCTTCATTATCGTAGCAAACGTAGAGAATATCGTGGCCGCGTTCCAGCATCCCCGAAAGAGCCTGCAGGCCGATATCGGCGGTCCCGCCGTCGCCGGCCTGGGCAATAACATTGATACCGTCTTTCTTGCCCAGGAACTTGAGTGCGGATTCGACCCCGGAAGCCACTGCCGCGCAGTTTTCGAACAAAGAATGGATAAACGGGACCTCCCAGGCTGACTCCGGGTATTTCGTGGAAAACACCTCCAGACAGCCGGTGTTATTGACTACTATAGTATTCGGCCCGCCGGCGTCTATGACAAGTCTCGCCGCCAAAGACTGGCCGCATCCCGCGCAGGCGGTATGACCCGAGACAAAAAGGTTCTTATTCATAACTCTCCTTTAGAAGTTCCGGCTTCAAGTCTATGAACTCGCCGTTTCTTTCCCTGCCGTTTAGTAATTTTATCACTTCCCTGATCGAGTCTTTGGTAATGTCCCTGCCGCCGAGCCCGACCACGAAACTGCTGATCACAGAAGGGGCCTTTTTCTTGCCGAAGAAAGCCGCTTTGACTTCCGAAGCCAGCGGAGCGGTCGACCCCAGAGACAACGCCCTGTCTATCACGGCGACCTTGGAGGCGCCTTTGAGCGCGTCGTATATTTGCTGCGCCGGGAACGGCCGCAGACAGGATACTTTCAACATTCCTATCTTCTTGCCCTTCGCCCTGGCTTCGTCTATGACTTCTTTGATGGTGCCGCAGACGGAGCCGATGGCGACGATCACCTTTTCGGCGCCCTCGAGATGATAACCTTCCACCAATCCGTTATACTTTCGACCGAAGGTCTTGGCGAACTCCGCGGTTATCTGAGGGAGCATATCCAAAACCTTCTTGTGCGTCTCCTGCAGGGCATAACGCGTCTCCGTGTAATATTCCGGATCCACCAGCGGCCCCATGGTCACCGGGGCTGCCGGGTCGAGCTTATACGGAGCTATATATGGAGGCAGGAAACTATCCACCATCGCCTGCTCGGGGATATCGACCGTCTCGATCCCGTGAGTAAGGACAAATCCGTCCATGCAGACCATAACCGGAAGCATGATCGATTTATTCTCGGCAAGTTTGTAAGCTATAAGATGCAAGTCCACCGCTTCCTGAATATCTTCGGCGTGCAGTTGTATCCAGCCGCTGTCGCGCAGGGATACCGCGTCTTGCTGATCGTTCCAGATATTAATGGGGGCCGAAATAGCCCTGGCCGCGCAGGTCATCACCACCGGTAATCTCATCCCGGCGATGTTAAAAAGCACTTCGAACATATAAAACAATCCCTGGGAACTGGTCGCGGTGTAAGAGCGCACGCCGGTAGCCGACGCCCCCAGCACCACGGAGGCCGCGGAATGTTCCGATTCCACGTTCACGGTCTGCGCCGCGAGTTTTCCGTCGGAAACAAACTGCGCCAAGTCCTCTACGATGTGCGTCTGCGGGGTTATGGGATAGGCGGATATCACGCCGGGTTTGCATTGGCGGACGACCTCCGCTACTGCGTGTGAACCTTCAACGAACTCTTTCATAGCTATTCCTTTTCAGTATAGGGATGACGCGGTTAGTTTTCCTCTTTAACCATTTCGATGTCCTGTTTAGGACAAACGGAGGCGCAAAGACCGCACCCCTTGCAGAAATCCGGGTCGAATCTGTAGGTATTCTTCCCTTCTCCTTCTATGCAGGCTTCGGGACAAACCAAAAGGCACATACGGCAGGCGATGCAGTTCTTCTGCAGGTATTTCGGCCTTTTCTCGATCCGCCATGAACCTGTTTTATTATTTTTGCTGGAACCGGGCTTGGAAATAAGTGGACCGAACATTATTTTACCTCGTTATATTTATGTTTCACGTACTCAAACCCCTCTTTTATCGACGCTATATTCCCATCCAACGCTTTACCGCTGAATCTCTTCTTGATCGCCTCCAGCAGCGCCTCCTGGCTGAACTCTCCGGTGGCTGCGGCAAACGCGCCAAGCAGGGCCGTGTTGGCCAGCGGCCTGCCGATAGTCTTCATAGCTATATCCGTCGCCGGAACCAACAAGGCCTTCTGGCGCGCCGACAGTTTCGGGATTTCCACTTCGCCGTCCTTGCCGTTTATCACGGCGATGCCGGCGTCTTGCAGACCGGAAAAACAGTTGAACCCGCGCATCAGAGTCGGATCAATCACCAGCAGATAATCCGGTTCGTAAATTTGGCTGCGCAGGCGCACGGGTTTGGAATCCACCCGCACATACGCGTTCATCGGCGCTCCCATACGCGCGGCCCCAAAATTCGGAAAGGCGTAAGGATACATCCCCTGCAGGAAATAAACATACCCCAGCAACGAAGCCGTGGTAATGGCGCCCTGCCCCGCCCTTGCGTGAATACGTATTTCTTTCATTATGGTTGCTCCTTGAGGAATGAAACTTCCCAGGCTGGTCCTTCGACTTTGCTCAAGCCCGGCACCCTGGGGTACATTCGGGATGAAAGACAAGTTGGGTTCTGTTGGTTACTGTAACCGAAAATCGAAAGTTGACCGTCTCGCCACTGAAGCGTTGGCGGTTTCGTGCGCTGTCCAAAAAACTTACTGAACAGCATACTCCCCGAAATTCAAGAGGTTTTGTAGTATTTTACTGCCGCCCTCCGGGGCTGTCAAACATTATTTTTAAGACATAGGTGTAACTTGCTGCGGCAATTAAAGTTATAGCAGACAGCTATCAAAAGGACCCGGCAGGCGATTTCTACAGTAAAGGGAACGGGTCTAAGCAGTTCAATAGTTTCACTACGAAGGGTTGTCGAAGGAGTAAACCGCGGCGCGCCGGGTAGATTGCTTCAAGAAGGACGGCCGGCTTTCATCCGGCTTACCGCCTCCACTGACCGGGCCTCTCATAATGCGTTATATTTTAAATAGTTACGACGCCGGATCTTTAAGTTTCTTGATCTCCAAACCCGAGAAGCTGATTTCCAGCGGGCTGTTGATTTGTTGCGGTTTGATTAATTTGTACTGTGCGTTCGGCTCTGTTTTAGCGCCCTATTCCTTTATATAGGAATCCGAATCGCTCCATTGTCTCCGGATTAAAAATGTTCCTGCCGTCTATGATAAACCGGCTGCGCATCACTTTTTTAAGTTTGGCCGGGTCAAGGCACCGGAATTCCTCCCATTCAGTAACTACCAGCAGACAATCCGCTCCTGTGGCGGCGGCGTAGGCGTCACGGCAAAACTTCACCCCCGTTAATTCCCGCGCGGCTTTAGGCATCGCGTGCGGATCATAAGCCCGGATCCTGGCGCCTGAGCGCTGCAGCGTAACTATGAGCTCAAGAGCGATGGAATTACGTATGTCATCGGTGTTCGGTTTGAAGCTTAAGCCCAGCACGGCGATGGTCTTGTTTTTTATTTTACCGAGCCCGGATTTTACTTTCTTGAAGACGACTTTCTTCTGCTCCTTGTTTATACTGCGCACTGCTTTCAGCAGTTCAAAGTTATAGCCTTTTTTCTGGGCGATCTGGATAAAGGCGTCCAGGTCTTTGGGAAAACAATACCCCCCGAACCCGGCCCCGGCGTCGAGAAAAGAGGCGCCGATGCGCTTGTCGAGCCCCATGGCGTGCGCCACCTGCTTGACATCAGCCCCGACAAACTCGCAAAGATTGGCCACGGCGTTGATAAAGGATATCTTGGTGGAAAGAAAACCGTTACAGGCGTGCTTGATGATTTCCGCCGTGGGGATATTGGTCACTACAACCGGGGCATCGATCGGGGCATAGAGCCTGCGCATTATCTTCCCGGCCTTCTCGCTTTCCACCCCTATCACAATGCGGTCGGGATGCATGGTATCGGAAATGGCCTGCCCCTCACGCAGGAATTCCGGGTTGGAGACCACGTCGAATTCGTATTTGCCGCGCGTTAACCTTTCCACGGTCTGCCGGATACGTTCCCCGGTCTGTACCGGGACCGTCGATTTAGCGACGATCACTTTGTAGCCGTTCATAGACCCGGCGATCTCCTGCGCCGCATATTCCACCGCCGAAAGGTTCGCGCCGCCGTCAGCGTTGGCCGGCGTGCCCACGCAAATGAAAATAATATCCGACTTGCGCGCGGCTTCTTTGATGCTGTGAATAAACCCTATCCTGCCGGACTTTCTGTTCTTTCTTATCAACTCATTCAGCCCGGGTTCATAAATGGGAACGCCGCCTTTCTTCAGTCTTTCCAGTTTCCCGCGGTCGTTGTCCACGCAGAGCACTCTATTGCCGATCTCCGCTAAGCACGCCGCCGTCACCAATCCTACGTACCCGGCACCTATCACGCAGATGTTATACATTTAGATTACTCCTTATCCTTCTTACATTTAGCGCCCTTCGAGTTCTTCTGCTGCCATTCCCACGCCGAGGAGATTATTTGTTCCAGGCCGAGCTGGGGCCTCCAGCCAAAGAGTTCTTCGGCTTTAGCGTAGGAGGCCACCAGTTCCGCGGCGTCCCCGGGCCTGCGCGCGGCTATTTTCACCGGGATGGGATTGCCGGTGATTTCTTCGACGGACGAGACCATTTCTTTAACGCTGTACCCCCTGCCGCTGCCCAAGTTTAAGGCGGCGTTTTTCACGCTCTTGTCCAGCGCCTCCAAGGCCAGTAAATGCGCCCGGGCCAAATCCATCACGTGTATGTAATCCCTGATACAGGTACCGTCGCGCGTGGGATAGTCATCCCCGAAGATGTTCAACGCCGGGATATCACCCGCCGCCGCCTTCAGCGCGTTGGGAAGTAGATGCGTCGCCTCTTCAAGCGGCTGCCCTATCCTGCCGCTTGGGTGCGCTCCGGAGACGTTGAAGTAACGCAAAGCCAGATAATCCATCTTTCCGGCGGCGGCGCAGTCACGCAATATCTGCTCCACCATCATCTTGGAAGTTCCATAAGGGTTCTCCGGCCGCAGAGGGGCTTCCTCGTTCACCGGCACCATCTCCGGTTGTCCGTAAACCGCGGCCGAGGAAGAAAAAATGAATTTGCGCGCGCCGTGCTTCAGGCAATGTTGAAGCAGGTTGACAGATCCCCAGACGTTGTTGTCGTAGTACTTCAACGGCTCCCTCACCGACTCCGGGACCACGATCGAGGCCGCGAAATGCAAGACGGCATCGAAGCGGAAGCGCGAAAAAAGATTCTCCAGATCCTGCGCGGACCGCAGATCGCCCCGCACGAATTCCACGCCCTCCGGGACGCGCTCCCTCCTGCCGGTAGATAGATCGTCGAACACCACCGCTTCTCTTCCCTGCTCAAGCAAGAGGCTCAACATATGCGAACCGATATACCCGGCACCGCCGGTGATCAGAATAAGGTCATTTTTCAACGTTAACTCCGGGAACACAATACTTAATCAAGCCGCAGAAATCCCTGCTTTTCAAGCCGGTTATAAGAAACAATCTTAAGGATTGGAGCCGGATTTTTCAATGCTTATTTTGAACATAAAGGATATTTGCTGCTTAATATTCTTTATCTTACCGCTTTTTTGAGCAGTAGCAGGGCGAGACGAATGCGGTTTTTCAGCCCGCGGTTCCGCCAGACGCAAAGCAAATAATGTATGAACACAGGTAATATGCCCCGCACCGGAAGGCCGAATATTATCCCGCAGGCCCGGTCGTTTGCCATCGGGATGATATAGCCCGGGTCAAAAGGCCGGCATTCCCTCGGCGGAAGCGAATCCATATCGTTTAGGATATTCCTGGCGCAGGATTCGCCCTGGNNTGATGGCGAATTGCACCGACATACGCAAACAACCCTGTCCTGCGGATAAACAGGCGTTGTCCCCGGCGGCAAAACACGTCCGGGATATCCGCAGGCACTCATCTACCTTCAGTCTGCCTTGCGGCGTGCGCCGGGCGGGAATACGGTCTATAAAATCCGGCGTCTTTACCCCTGCCGCCCAAACCACGATGCTTTTGCCGAAAACACTTCCGTCGGAAAGCACGCTCCTGCCGGCGCGCGTCTCAGTAACGGAAAGCCCCGTCTTCACTTCTATCCCGCAGGCGGCGAGATCGTTCTTAACGTAAACCTTCATCCATTCCGGCAACGGGCCCAGGATCGACGGCGATTTTTCTACGATGATTATCCGGCTCCTGCGCCGTTTTTCGCGCAGAAAAAGCGAAAGATTGGAAGCGATCTCGATGCCGGTATAACCTCCCCCGGCAACCAGGTAATTATCATAACAACCGATTTCGATGGCCTGGCGGAGTTTCAAGGCGTCGGAAACATTGTCAAGTTTATAAGTTGACTCGGACAGGGAGACATTCCCGTGGAAATCGGTTTCCGTGCCGCAGGCAAGCAGGATATAATCGCAATCGATATTCAGCCCGCTTCCCAGGTACAGGCTTCTGCCGTCGGGTGAGACCGCCTGGGCGATATCCTGAATGAAACGCGCCTTTAATCCCGAACAGATATCCTTAAAAGGATATGCCATCAGTCCCGCCGGGATGCCTCTACCCAGAACGTCCGGCAGCAGAGGCAAGAAATTAAAACACTGTCTCCTGTCCACCAGCACCGTTTCCAGGTTTTTGCCGCGGCGGGACAATATCCCGGCAGCAGCCAGCCCGGCGAATCCTCCCCCGACTATCACTACTCGTTTCATAACACAGATTCTATCATAAACTTCCTTTGAGCTTAAGGTATATTTATTCCCCGGCCCGGATACAGAAGCAAACATACATCCTTTTTAAAAAAGCCGGTATTCAGTATGGCGTATAGAACGAACGCCTTTAAGGCTGGGCCATGCTTCTATATGTTCCCGAGAGGATTCTTCTGCAGGCCAGGTCGGCGCTGATCAGGCACATCGGCACGCCGATGCCGGGGAGGGTGTTGCCTCCGGCATAAAACAGGTTGCGTATTTTCCTGCTCCTGTTAGCCGGCCTGAACATCGCGGTCTGTCCGAGAGTGTGCGCCAGCCCGAGCGCGGAGCCGCGGAAACTGTGGTAACGCGAAACGAAGTCCTTCACGCAAAAATGATGTTTGACCTGCAGTCTTGACCGCAGAGACGGGATATTCATTTCTTTTTCCATCATGTGCAGTATCCTGTCCGTATAGGCGGACAATTCCCCGGGCCCGTATTCCAGCCCGGCAGGGATCGGCACGAAAACGAACAGGTTCTCCTTGCCGCGCGGCGCGACGGCGGGGTCGGTCTTGGAGGGACAGCAGACGTAGAAAGAAGGATCCCGCGGCCAGCGCGGCTCGTCGAAGATGTCGGAAAAGTTCTTCCCCCAGTCCGCGCTGAACAACAGGTTGTGATGAGCGAGCGAAGGTATCTTGTCTTTCACTCCCAGATAAAGCACAAGCCCGGAAGGAGCGACGACCCGCGTCCGCCAGTAACGCCGGCTGTAACTGCGCAGACGCTGTTCTTTGATCAAATCCGTCTCGGTATGATAAATGTCCGCGTTGGAGATGACGACATCCGCGGGCACCTTATCCCCGGCTGCCAGCTCGATGCCGTCGGCCAGGCTGCCATAGGTCAGTATGCGCGAAACGGCCGAGTTATAATGGAACTGCGCCCCGGAGCGGGCCGCTATTTTTTCCAACGCCTCGACGATCTTGTAAAGCCCTCCCTGAGGATAGAAAACACCCATATCCAGGTCAACGTGGCTCATGATATTGTAGAATGCCGGGGTGTTATACGGAGAACTTCCCAAAAACACCAGCGTGTACTGGGCGACCTTCTGCATCTCCGGGCTCTTGAAGAATCTGCCGACATAATCCTGCATACGGCTGAAAACTGAAAGCTTGACGCCCTGACTGAGCATGCGCCAGTTGAAAAAATCCAGCGGCGAGTCGTAATTGCGCCAGACGAACTTGCCCATGGCGATATTATACTGGTAAGCGGCCATCTTCAGGTATTCGCGCAGCCTCTGCCCGGCTCCCGGTTCCAGAGAATCCGCTGTCTGCGCGTCGCGCGCGAGGTCGGAGTAGAAATCCGCCTGCCTTCCTCCTTTAAAAAAGACCCGGTAAGAAGGGCTCAATTTCACCAGTCCCAGGTGGTCATCCACACGCTCATTGAGAAGCGCGAAAAATTTCTCGAAGATGTCCGGCATAAGGTACCAGGACGGCCCCATATCATAGACAAAACCCTGGGCCTCCATAATATTGCAGCGCCCGCCGGCTTTGCGGTTATTGTCGAACACTTTCACATCCCACCCTTCTTTGGCAAGGATGCAGGCTGACGCCAGGCCGCCGATGCCGGCCCCGATGACCGCGGCTTTCTTCTTCATATATTTCCTCCGGGCAGATTTAAAAGCGTTCTTAAAGCCAGAACCGTTTTCTCGGCCGTCCCGCTGCGGGCGCGTCCCAGGAATATGTTATAATCCATCTGTTTTATCTTCACCAGGATGCGGCTGTAGAAAGCCGAAGCCACGCGCACTGCCAGCCTGCCCCGCTTGTCCAGCATGGCGATGCCGGGCTGGGCGCGGCGGTAAAGCCCCGCAGAACGCTCTACCTGTAATTTCATAAAATCCCGGAATGCCGGCGAGAAACGCCTGCGCGCGATGTCTTCACGCGAAAGCCCGCAGGCAGCCAACTCGTCGCGCGGCATGTATATCCTTCCCCTCTGCCGGTAATCCTCGTCTATATCGCGCAGAAAATTGGTCAGCTGCATCGCTTCTCCCAGACAGGAGGCGTATTCCAGCGCGCGCGGGTCGTTGAAACCGATGATGTAACAAAGCATCAATCCCACCACGCAGGCCGAGCCGTACATATATTCGCGCAATTCTGCGTAATTCGCGTATTCCCGCTTCTCGCTATCCATGAACATCGAGCGGAAGAAATCCTCGCTGTAACCATAGGGGATATTGTGTCTGCGAAACACGCTCAGCGCCGAACGCAGGACAGGTTCATCCGAAACATCCTCGCGGCAGGCGGCGCGCCATTTCCCCATCCAGGCGGCAAGCTCTGCCTTTATGCGCTCTTCGCCGCCGGAACAGTTATTGTCCGCGATCTCATCGGGGACGCGCAGAAAGGCGTAAAGCGCATAGACGGAACGGCGCAATTCCGCCGGGAAAAAAGCGGCGGCGTAATAATAATTCAACCCGTGCTTTTTGTTGAGCGAACGGCAGATCCGCAGATCCTCTTTTTCCGTGCCGGAAACTACAGACATATTCACCGATTTTGCGCTTTTTCCCAGACGATCAGGCAGAAGCCGACCATACTGAACCCGAAGAGAAAATCCTCCAGCGGGATGCTCCCCAGCCTTATACCGGAGAACATCGCCGGGTTATAGATAACTATTAGTCGCGAGGTAAGATACCCGTTCACCAGCAGTTTAAAGAAAAAAATCACCGCCAGGAAAACGTAAAAGAGGCGGTTCTTCATCAGCCCGGTCCGGAAGATCCTGTCCATTACCGGGATCGCCGCGGCAAAAATGATTGCGAGCAGGGTATATTCCCGCATCACGCCTTCCTGAATTTGCGTTCCAGATACTTGAGAGTTTCCCAGGTAAAAAGACAGCAGAACGGTATGACCACAAAGAAAAGTATTTCCTCCAACGGGAGGCCGAGGAAACGGAACGGCCGCACCGCCTCCTGACGAAAAGACCAATGTCCGCGAGCGGCAGCCAGGACGTCCCAGCCGCCGAAAACCAGCAAAGTAGCGCCTATCGCGGCGGTAAACGCCGAAAAACGACGGTAGAATTTTAAAGGAGGCCAGAAACTAAGAAGCAGCGGCAGGGAAAGGGAAATCAAAAGAACCGCCATGTATTCCGACATGACCTTATTTTATCCTAACCGCCGAATACGTCAACAGTATTTAAAGGTCTTGTGGCCGTATCCTTGTCTTTTTTGTCGAGCGCTTCATCATCACACAATCGAACACTTGACAATCCAATAAGCTAAGGTGTAAGCCCGATACCTCAAAAATGCATGGCGTTTTAGACTATTGAAGGGAGGCACTTATGCCGCAGTTCTCTGCGGCAGCTAAACCGGGGCCCCGACGGGACAAGACAATAATCAACAGGCGAGCAGACGTTCGGCGTAATCGGCAAGGGCCGTTCGGCAGGTTTGGCGCATACGCAGTGAATTACCTATCTTCACGGCCTTTTCGCGCAAGGCAGAAACTTCTTGTTTGACGCGTTCCAGTGCGCCGCAACCGGCGATAATCCCGCGCATCCGTTCCAGATCGGCGGCGGTGACCAGTCTTTTTGCCAGCACGGCCTTGATCTCGGCGCGCTGACCGGGATTCCCCATGCGGTAGGCGTAATACATCAACACCGTCTTCTTGGCTTCCTGAAGGTCGCTCAAGGAAGGTTTTCCGCTTTCATCGGAGTTCGAGAACATACCGATAATATCATCCTTTATCTGAAAGGCCCTGCCGAGGCAGATGCCGTATTCGTCAAGTTTTTTTATTTCGGACGCGGGGGCGTTAGCCAGGATGGCGCCCACGGACAACGGGCAGGAAAATGTGTAGTAAGCGGTCTTGTAATCGTAGATCTTGTATATGTCCGCGAGTTTGACACGGCTGAGTTCTTCTCCCCCCAGAAGCAGTTCAATGAATTCCCCGGCGCCGGTATAAAGCGCGGCGTCAACGAATTTACGCAGGCCCTGTTCTTTATATTTCATATCCACCTGGACCTCCAGGAAGGCGTGAATGGCCATGGCGTAAACCACGTCGCCGGCAACGATCGCCAGGTCCTGCCCGCTGAATTTGACCTTAGAGGCGCCTCTGATACCTTTACGCAGGAGGACGTGCATCGCCGGATTACCGCGCCGCAGGTCTGATTTATCGATGATATCGTCGTGGATGAGCATGAAATCGTGCAACAGCTCGATGGAGAGAGCCGAGGTATATAACCCCGGCGCCGGTTTTCCGGCATAGCCGAGATAGCCTATCACGAGCATTATCGGACGGATGCGCTTGCCGTCCCTGCCGATGAACTCGCGCATGGCCAGCTCAAGGGAAGGTGATACTGCTTTTAGACTGCGGAAACGCCCGCTTCTCAGGAATTTTACGAGTTCTCCGTCGATTTCTTTTTTCAGGATTTCAAACATCTCTGCCTCTTTCCGTAATACTCAATATCCGAGGTCCTTTAATATATACGGATCGTCCTGCCATCCCGCGCGGACCTTGACGTGCATCTGCAAGAAGACTTTTTTGTCCAGCAGAGTCTCCAGTTCGGCGCGGGCCGTCTCCCCGGCTTTTTTCAAAACGCTGCCGCCCTTGCCGATGACTATTGACTTCTGCGAATCCCTCTCCACCAACACGACCGCGGAGATGAACATCACTTTACCCCGCCTCTGCGCCGTCTCTTCCACATACACCGCCAGGGAATGCGGTATTTCATCTTTGAGAAGAAGGAAAAATTTCTCTCTAATGATATCGGCGATCGCCAGCTTCTGGGGAAAATCCGTAAGAACTTCCGGCGGGTAAAGCAACGGCGCTTCCGGCAGCAGTCCGAAGAGGACGTCCACCAGCTTGTCGGTATTNNATACCGGCATAAGAACGAACCTATCCGCCGTCTCCGTCGCCGGCTTGCCGAGCGCCTTTTCCCATTCTTTGATGTAGCCGTCCATGTAAGCGGCCTTGCGATCAACCTTGTTCATCGCCAGGATTACCGGAGTCTTCCTGCCGCTGAGTTTCTCTATGATCATGCCTTCTTCGCGGCCGAGCCGCTCGCAGGCGTCCACCAGATGGATTATAACGTCGGCCCCTTCAATGGCGCTGTCTATGTCGCTAAGCATGTGCCGGCCGAGTTTGTTGCGGGAAAGGTAAATCCCCGGGGTGTCAAGAAAGACGATCTGCCCGCGTTTTTCGGTAAGCACACCGCGCACCTGGTAACGGGTCGTCTGCGGCACCGGAGAGACTATCGCCACTTTCTCCCCCAAGAGAGTATTCATCAGTGTGGATTTCCCGGTGCTCGGCCTGCCGACTATGCAGACTACGCCGCAGCGTTGACCTTTTTGATCATTCATAACCTGTTGAAAGATATAAGAAACGGGTTGAACAATAATATTCGTATCTCTACCGGCGCCGTTATGATAACACAGCGTGGAAAACAAGGCAAACCTTTTAATTCCTTTTAATTCCGGGGACACAATAAATATTATGTCCCCGGAATTAAGTATTGTGTCCCCGGAATTACAGGTATAAAATGTAGACTATGGAAAATTTGACCCCTATGCTCAAGCAATACCGGGAAATCAAGGCAAAATATCCCGATTGCATTCTTTTTTTTCGCCTTGGCGATTTCTATGAGATGTTCATGGAAGACGCCAAAACCGCCAGCCCTATACTGGAGGTAGTCCTCACTTCCCGAGACGCCGGCAAGGCTGGCAGGATGCCGATGTGCGGGGTCCCTTATCATGCCGGGGATAATTACGTGGCCAAACTGGTTAAAGCAGGCTTTAAAGTCGCTATATGCGAGCAGGTTGAGGATCCGGCGCTTGCCAAAGGACTGGTGAAACGCGAGGTCATCCGGGTCATCACCGCAGGCACTTTCATAGACGAAACCAGCAACGACCAGCGTTTCACCTGTTGTATATATCCTGGCACAGACGGTGTAGGCCTGGCTTTTTCTGAAGCGTCTTCAGGGGTGATCCAACTGGCGCGTTTTACCGGTAATGAAGCCGCGGTGACGGTAATGGCGAAACTACCTCTCTTTGAATGCCTTTTCCCTCAGCAGGACGAACAGCAGGTAAAAGAATTATTAGAGCACCCGCTATTGAAAAATAAAGGCCTCTCCCTCAGCCCTTATGAAAACTGGAATTTCAACCCGGAGATCGCGGAAAAGAATTTAACCGAGCATTTCGGGACAAACAACCTGAAAGGTTTCGGCATAGAGGAGATCTCCGCGGCGGTATCCGCGGCAGGAGCGCTTCTCGAGTATTTGAAAAGCGTGCACCGTTCTTCTTTGAAGCACATCGACCGCCTTGCGCTGTATTCCGAAACCGGCAGCGTATTCATCTCCCCCGCCGCCTGTTACGGTCTGGAGCTGGAAGAGCTTTTCCAGACGCTCGACCGAACCGTCACTCCGCTCGGCAGGCGCATGTTTAAAGAGTGGCTTTACCGGCCGTTGAGCGATCTGGAAGAAATCAAAAAACGCCAGCAGGCGGTGAGCATCCTGAAGAACGATCCTATGTTGAGAGATAACCTGGGCAAGACGCTCAAGAACACTCCCGATATAGAAAAAACCTTTCCCGGCTTAGCTGCGGTTCAGGAGGAGCTAAAGACCTGCTGGCCCTGCGCAACGCGCTTAACCGCGTGCCGGCACTGCAATCGTTGCTCTCCCAAGCAGGCAAGGACAACGAATTACTCCGGCTCAAAGACGCCGCGCGCATAAGAGAACTGCTTGAACAAACCATCAACCCGGAGATGCCGCTTTCGCTCTCCGAGGGGAAAGTCATACGCCCGGGATACCACAGAGAGCTGGACGAATTGCGCGATCTGCAGGAAAACGGCAGACAATGGCTGCAGTCCTACCAGGCGCAGCAGGCCAAAGAAACCGGGATAAATTCCCTGAAGATAGGATTCAACAATGTGTTCGGTTATTATATCGAAGTCACGCGCGCTAATCTGAAGAATACCCCGCCCCATTTCACGCGAAAACAGACCCTTGCAAATGCCGAGCGTTTTGTCACCGGAGAATTAAAGGAATTCGAGGAAAAGATCCTGACTGCCCAAGGAAAGATCGCGGCGATAGAACGCGAAATAGTCAACGGGCTCTGCTCCCAGGTATTGAAAGACGCGACTGCCCTGCATGAAACGGCCTCCGGCATCGCGTCTCTCGACGCCTTGTATTCGATGTCCGCTATCGCATCCCTTCCGGGATATATCATCCCGGAGGTAAACTCCGAAGAAGAGATTCACATTAAAGACGGACGCCACCCTGTAGTGGAAAAACTCACCGGCAACGCCTTTATTCCCAACGACACGCTGCTCGACCGCGACGAGAACCAGCTCATAATACTCACCGGTCCAAATATGGCCGGTAAATCCACTTATATAAGGCAGACCGCCTTGCTGGTTATTATGGCGCAGACGGGAGGAGCGGTGCCGGCGGCAGAGGCGCGCATCGGCATGGTAGATAAAATATTCACCCGCATCGGAGCGCACGATGAGATCAGCAAAGGACAGAGCACATTCATGGTGGAGATGACCGAGGCCGCCGGGATATTGAACAATCTTTCCGAGCGCAGTCTGGTAGTTCTCGACGAGATCGGACGCGGCACAAGCACCTACGACGGGCTTAGCCTCGCCTGGGCAGTGGCGGAATTCCTGCAGCAGCGAAAAGTCAGGACGCTTTTCGCCACGCATTTCCACGAACTCACCGCGCTGGCCGAGGAATACCCTGGTGTGAAAAATTATAACGTCTCGGTAAAAGAATGGGACGACCGCATCATATTCCTGCACAAGATAATACCCGGCGGCAGCGACCAAAGCTACGGCATCTACGTGGCAAAGCTCGCCGGCATCCCGAAAGAAGCAGTCTCCCGCGCCGGGGCGATACTGGCGAAGCTCGAGCTGCACGGCAGCCTGCAGGAAACCATACGCCATGGCGGCAAGTCAACCGAACGACAGATGGCGATATTCGAAAAGGAAAACAAAGAAGCGCGGCGTTACGAGGAAATAGGCAGGGCGCTTGAAGAAACCGACATAGACTCCCTAACGCCCCTGGAAGCGCTGAACAAACTTCAACAGCTAAAAAGGATAGCGGAAAAAAATGGCAAAAGTTCACCAGTTACCTCCTGAAGTAATCAGTAAAATAGCGGCCGGGGAAGTCATTGAACGCCCGGCTTCCGTGATCAAGGAATTAATGGAGAATTCAGTGGATGCCGGCGCCGAGCGCGTCGAAGTCGAGATCAAATCCGCCGGAAAGGAACTGATCTCCGTGCGCGACGACGGATGCGGCATAGGGCCGGAAGACATGGACAACGTCTTCCAACGGCACTCTACCAGCAAGATAGCCAAGGCCGAGGATATCTATATGGTCGGGTCTCTGGGATTCAGGGGAGAGGCCCTCTACAGCATCGCCTCGGTTTCGGACGTTCTCCTGCAAAGCCGGACAAGAGACAACGACGCCGGATGGGAGATACACCTGCGCGGAAACAAACGCCTCAAATCGGCGCCTGCCGGGGTCTCCTACGGCACGACACTCGAGATAAGAGAACTTTTTTTCAACACCCCGGCGCGGCGCAAGTTTTTGAAGAGCGATATCACGGAAACTAACGAAATAATCGACGTTTTTATGCCTTACGCGCTGCTCTACCCCGGCAAGGAATTCAAGCTCGTATCCAACGGGAAGCCGCTGCTGGATCTCGGGAAACACGACAGCCACAGGCAAAGGATGGCGACGGCGCTGAACCTCGAGTCTAAGAACCTCATCGAGACGGAAAAAGTCTTCCCGCAGGAACGCCTGAACATACACCTTGTGCTGGGCAATATCAATCTTCAACGGAAGCGGCGCGATATGCAGTTTATTTTTGTCAACGGCAGGCCGGTATCTTCGAAAGATATCTCCTTCCACGTCAACCAGGCTTATCGCCTGCTTATGCCGGACGGAGTCAACCCTATTTTTTCAGTCCATCTGCGCCTGCCGCAGGAGAATATCGACGTTAACGTGCACCCCGCCAAACGCGAGATCAGGATCAAGGACGAACGCAACATCTTTCTGCTGCTGAGAAACTGCTGTGAGCATGCGCTGATGAACATCTCGCCTGCCAGACAATTCGGACAACAGATATCCAGTTTCCATTTCAACGGCGAACCGCCGCATTCCCCCGGAGTAAACACTCCTCATCCGAGAGTGTCGGGAGAAAAAGAAGACAGGACCGCGGAAAGCGGGAAACCCTACCGGGTGCGGAGCGAATTCCCGTTCCCTTCCGGGGGACGTCCGCCGTCGATGGAACGCCAGAACGTGTTTTCGCAGGAGGAAAGCGCCATGCTCCTGCGCAAAGAGGAGATCGCTGCGGAGAAAAACGAAGACCTCAAGTCCACGCTCAAAAGCGCGCGCTTTATCGGTTCGCTGAAAAAGAAATATCTGTTATTCGAATCTACGGTCTCTCTCTTGCTGATAGACCAGCACGCCGCGCAAGAAAGGATCACCTATGAGAAACTTTCCCGCCAGATGGCAACCGGAAAAGTAGAAATACAGAACCTGCTAACCCCGCTGACGATACGACTCAACAAAAAAGAGATACTGGCCTGGGAGATATTGAAAGATAAACTGGAGAAAATCGGTTTCTCAACCACGCTTTTCGACAAGGAGACCGTGGCGGTCCATTCGCATCCGGCTCTGCTCGCGCAACCCGAAGCGGCTGTGCGCGACATACTCTGCGATGAAGAATCAAAGATTTACGATACCGATATGCTGGCAAGAAGGGCGTGCAGACAATCGCTTATGACGGGATACGATATGAAGGCCCAAGAAGCGGAGTATCTGGCAGAGGAACTGCTCAAATGCGCCGACCCGTTTACCTGCCCGCACGGCAGGCCTACGGTGGTGGAGATAACGATGCTTTCACTGGATAAGAACTTCTTCCGGAAACCGTAGCGCGCTGTTAAAGAAGCTCTTTAGACAGCGCATTCCCCTCCTTCATCATCCCCATCGAGGAAAAGGAAGATTGGTTAAACTCTGTTGGTTTCCGTAACCGTTGCCGAATTAAGTATTGTGTCCCCGGAACCCGGCCTATCCGCACAGTTCCTGCGACAGGTTCTCCACCTTGTAAGTGGGGCGTTTATAAATGGAACTCCCCGCTATCTTTAGCAGTATTCCGACGGTTAAAGGGTCGGCCTCCCGCCATCCGGAGCGGACTTTAGTTCTCACTTCACCCTTGTTGATGTAAAACAGCCTCGCCCTTCCCGATATGTCGCGGCAGGAAAGGAACATTATCTGCTCCGCCTCCGAGACACGGGAAACCGCGATGTACCGCACTCTCATATCGCGCATCTTTCTCACCTCCTTAAAACGTTTGTTTTAGAAATCGTTCGCACGAGAACAGCGTTTATCGAAACTGCTTTGTTATCTCCTTTCGCATACTTCGCTTTCTGTAAAACACATCATCTCTACCGCAATCATCCATTATCCGCCGGTTTATAATACCGTCTGAAACATTGCGTTATTCCATTGTTGATCCGCAAGTCGATAATTCCATTTCTTTCGGTCAAAGAATCTTCCATTCCCGCAAGTTCCCTCGACTTGCCTTGACTTAGTTCGGTTACCTCCCCGTTCCTGGTATCGAATATAAAATCCCGCGGTAATATACCTTCGTATTCTAAATCCTGTCTTTGTTCAACCACACTCACTTGCATTGAATCGACATTATCCGTCAGCCAAATCTTGATATTATCGCCTGTCCCCACGGCCTCAATCAATGTTTCTAAAGTGGAAGAAACCTCATGACTGAAATCGATATGAGCGGCAGCCCCTGTTTGTGTATCCTGGTTATATACTAAGACTCCCTGGCAGGTAGCTATGCCCCATGTTGATAATTTGGGATTCTCGTCTTTTGCGTTGGTAAGGGCCCATTCTCCCTGGACTATAACTACGGTTCCTTCAACAGGGTGAATTTCACATTGGAGTTCTTCCCGGCTTATTTCCGGAAAAATTGTATATTCGTAGGCTATGGGAGAAGGACCTGTTCTTTCCGACCAAAAACAATCAACTGTTTCCAGCAAACCGGTTATTTGTTTGTTGATTTCGGCATTGTCGTACTGATCGGAATTGAACAGATAAATTCCCCAATATTTTGTATTACTGTCCGGCGGACAAATGCGTAAGTCTGCTTCGGAGATTTGTTCAATTTGTCTTATTACATCGTTTAACTCTTGATAAGATGCCTCTTCTCCGCTCCCGCTGCCCGCCGAATCACCTGTCTTTATATTTACAAGATATCCTTCGAAACCTTCTTCCGCCTGCACTGCTTTGAGGTGGGCTTGTTTATGGTCTTCCTCGGTAGGATTTACGATGCCGGAGAGGATATCCGACTCCACCTCTTCGTGGTATAAAACATCGGCCAGAAACGCGCTGTCATTATCGAATACCGCGTTGTTAAGCCAAAGGTAGCCTTCATACACGCAGGCAGTGAATTCCTCCAGCGGCGTGCCGGTGACTATCATTACATTGGTCAGGTCAAGGTCGAAGGTATTGCCGGTAAGTTCGGCGTAAACCGGCGCCACAACGGTCTGCGCGGCGGTCTCCAGCGTTTTCTGCTGCTCTGCCGTAGGCAGAGCGGCCTTACCGGTAGTCTTTACCCCTTGCGCGCCGTCAATGAACTCCGCGATCTCAGATTGAGTCCAGCCGTCGTGGGAAACCGCGGCTGGTTTTATAACACCCATCCAATTTTCGACTTTCGCCTTATCGCCGCTATAGATCTTATCGTCCCAGATAAAACTGTCGTAGTTGGTCGTCCACGTTCTTTCCTGCCACAAGGAATTATCTATCATATAATACTTACCCTGATAATATGCCTCTGCCTGGCAATGGCCGAAATCATAACCGGAATACCCACCCACTATTGTTTCCATCCCCTCAATATTTTTAGCGTCTAAGATAGACGCGTAGGCGGCAGACAAATCGTCGCAGTCACCGTTATTTTGAACCAGGGTATATGCCGGATTTTGCATACCGTATTCACCCTTAATGTTATCCTGATAGGGAATAACAAATCTGTAGGTTTTACCGTCCTCCCCTTTGTAAGTTAACCCGCTTGAGGTGTCGAAATCCAGCCATTCGGCGAATTGCTGAACCACCGGGTCTTGCGGATTTACACGGCCGTATACCATCTCGTAACTGCTCACCCCATCTGCCAAAGTAGTATAAGCAACACTGTTTTCCTTGAAATACTCTCCTTTTTCCTGCATGATTTCGGCGGGAGTGATAGTTCGCAAAGCCGACGGCATACTTAAAGTCGCTTCTCCGGGAATACTGCTTCTGCCCCGGTCATCTACCGCGGCCACCGACACCTTGACATCCTTACCCAACATATTATTATTTTCCAATTGGCTGATCACATCTTCTTGAAAAGTATATCCCAAGCCCATCGGAGCCGGAATTGACGCGGTAAAATGCGAATCCCGGGCTGAGATATCGGTGAGTTTTACCGTGCCGGTGCCGTCCGGGTTGGAAACGGATATCTCATAACGGTCCACATTCTCGGTAGCGCTCTTTCCGATATCGAATCTATAAGTAAAAGAGAAATTTTTGTTAATTTCGATCTCACCTGCGCCTGAATCTTCTGAAGGAGGCAGAGGATTCGCGGTAAATTCGACTACGCTGTAGGGCCCTTTTGCGCTTCCGTCGCTGTTAACGGGGGATATCTTTAGAGCATATTCTCCGCTTTTGTGAAAATCAACAGTGCCCTGGACGTTCCCTTGACCGTCAGGCTTGGCTGAAACCTGCGAGCTGACCGCCTTGGAATTATCATCGTATGTCCCGTCCGTATTGCGTTCAAATAATTGAACCTGATATTGCTCGGCCTTGTTATTCTGATTATTAAAACTGAACTGATACCCTTTTTCCTGGCTGTCGATCTTGACATCGGTAACGGCCCCGGATGAAGTAACTATATCTACCAAGCTCCAAAGGCCGCGATTTTCCGAGATCGTTTTCCCTATTGAAATTGTTGCCGGATTTGCATTATCGGCGGTAAAAGGAGCCTTCTGTTGAAATGTACCTATTTCCGTGATAGTCTGCGGCTGTGTTCCCGCGGCAGTAACATAAAGTTTATTTTGCGTCCCGGAACCTGATTCACTGCCTAATCCGGCGAAGAAATCGGCAAGACGGTATGCCGAGACGATTTGCTCATCCGACGGCATAACGGCCCAGCTGATGAATTCTTTCTCGCAGTCATACTCGCTCTGGAAAGAAGGCTTCTCATCAAATAGCGTCTGGCAGTCGCGATACGCCTGCAAATCAACGTCGGGATCATGCTCGCTGCACCTCGTGCGCCAATCGCCGGAAAAATATTCGCTTCCCAATAAATGCGTGCCTTCATGCGCCAAGGTGCCCACCATCTGTCCGGCCCAATACATATCAGTCCCGCTAAGCCGGATATTCCCATCCCCGTCGCAATCCCCGGCTCCTCCCATTTCCGTTGTTCCGCCGAAAGTTATTTTTCCTTCGTCGTGACTTTTCTCGAGTAAAGGCACCACGTTCCTGCCGACTTCGGTTTGCGCCCATTGACTATTCGTAACCAGCTTATATGCCTGTTCCAAATATTTATCGCTCGGAAACTCATGCGTATCCAATATCTGCGCTTGCGTGGGATTATACCCGTTAATATTCAACTCGGAATCAACGTTATATGCGTTTTCATAGGCATTGCTGATCGTTTTCTCATAAGTGCCAACGTTCCAAGTAACACTTCCGTCGGTAGTTCTGCCGCTGGTAACATACAAACGCTCGGATCCGATATAAGCAAGTCTGCCGGCTATTTCTTCAGGGGTCAGATCGGAATCAACATATACGTAGGCTAGATATGTCGGGTCAACCGGCTGCGGCCAGGTATTGATATATCCTGGTTCAAAATCACCCATTGAAACATAAGGAGAATACGACTTCACATTGCCGGGCAAGTCCGCAGTCGCCACTCTGCCGTCTTTCACAAAACTGTCTATAATCGGAATTATTTTCCGCCCTTCTTCCGACTCGGCCCATTCCGTATTCTTGAGGATATCAAATCCTTTCTGTATATTTTCATCCTTGCAGTTGCCATACGTAAACAAGGCGCCGTTCAAACCGAAATATCCGGAAGGATCAAAATCCGAGATTTCGGGCAATGTTTCCTCATCCGGGAGTTCGATCTCATTAAACGGCTTGAAATCAAACAACTGGTGACCCTTCTCCAGCCAATCCCGAGTGTACTCAACTCCGAAATGCGGATTAGTATTAGAAGCTCCCGCATCCGCATGTTTCACCACGCTCCCGTCAGTATTACCGGAACCTGTGTTAGCGGTGAAAATTGTGTTCTTCTCTAAAGCTAACAAGCTCTTGCTGTTTTCGGATAAAAATTGATTACTCAGACGCCCTGCGCTTAATTCAGTCTTTAAACTGCTCTGCAATGACTTATGATTAGAAGCAAAGGTTTCGCCGTTACCAATTCTATCTATTTGTGATTTTACACCAGCGGCGTCGACAAATGGATCACGAAAATAAGCGGCATATTCTCTTAGCAATACGTCCTGATTACTAACATTGATGTCGCAACAGCCCTGCAAGAAAAGCTTAATCGCGCCCTGTTCGTTTGCCGGGACGCCATTCCATTGCTCAGCCACCCGTTCCTTGTAATTTGAATCGGTAAAATATAACGCATGATTCAACTCATGAGCGATGCAGCCTTCTCTTAACGGTCCCATATCAAATCCGTAATGCTCCTTAAAATACCCTTCAAGATTCTGGGAAGTGCTGATAATTGCGATATCTGATGCGCCCACATATTTTCCGGATTCGTCCTTACTCAGCAATCCCAACTCCATTAATTCATCTCGCAGAGCGGCTTCTTTTGAATTAAGCACGTCCGCCCCAGCGTTATTATAAAAATCAGCCACATCGCTCATTCTGAAATCCGAAGCGGCCCCTGAATAGTGCTGCCGGCTTAACTCGGAATCCGATAACACCTGGCCAGGCGTTTGTTCTACAAAAAATACCATGCGTTCCATAGCCGAGTTTTTCTCATCAACGCTGTTGTATTCTATGTGAAATACCCTGCTGTCGCCTAAATGGTATATCGCACTGTCGGCGCCTGCCGGCAACTTCAAATCCACCAATTCCCGAAAACTATTGATGGTGGGAAGTTCCGCGCTTTTGTTAAAAGCATCTTCTACAATGGTCGCCCACTCATGAGCCGTCTGCCAGTCATACTCTAATTGTACGAACATATTATCGTACAACTCATGCAGCAATACCGAGGCGTCTTTCGTGGTTGTGTACCAGGTCACGGTCTCAGAATCGTAAACCGCGGTCAAATCTTCGAATTTCGTCCCCTTGAATATGTCCGGATCGACTTGCTTACCGACAATGTCGACCGGGCTCCATTCGAAAGCAATCTGGGGCACGGTGGTTGTGATCTCGTTCATTAAAGTCGTAATCTCGTCCCTCGATATATCGGCTTGAGCCTCCGGATGCGCTTTGATAATGGTAATCGCTTCCGCTGTCTCCTCGGGAGAATACCCCTCATACGAAACCGCGGCAACCGTATTTTTACCGTTAAGAGCGACTGCGGCGGCGGAATCGGTGTAAAAGTCGCCGCTGCCTGCCGAATCGCCCGTATTTATATTCGCAAGATATTTTTCGAAATCTTCTTCCGCCTGCGTTGCTTTGAGGTGGGCTTTGTCTAAAGTAACTCCTGTATCCAAAAGGTCTTTTTCATACTGCTCGTGCAGTAATCCTGCGCTTAAGGCCGCCGGGTCGTCAAAAAGTGTATGATTGAAATACAAATACCCTTCGAACACGAATATGTCCGCTTCAACGCCTTCACCGGTCAGCACCCGCGCATCCGTAAGGCCCAAATCGAATGATTTGCCGTATGCCGCTTCGTAATACGGATTCAGAATGTTATTAACTACCTCGGCAAGGGTCTCGGCTTCGCTCCCCCCCCCTTCTTTCACCGCTTCACTGCCCAGCAGGCGGATGTTACCCGAGGCCGCCTCCTGAGCAACTATCCCCGACATCTCCTCATAACTCAATCCCTGATGGGAAAACCCGCTCTCGGCAGTAACAATTGGATACCAATCGCCCGTATATTTCTCCTGTCCTATCTCATTGTTCCCCATTAAAGCACCAAAATAGTACTCGTCTTCAAAATTACTCCTCAGTCCGTAATTTTCCATGGCGTTGTCATAAATGTAATAATTCTCATTATAATAATACTGCATATAACAATGATCGGGCTCGTGCACCACTACCGCTTCATAACCCTTATTAACAGCGAGTGAACAAAAAAGAAACGCCATATCTTCACAATCTCCCTGACCAAGCGCTATTGTAACTTCCGGCGGCTGCCACCAATCCTGACCATATACATTATCATCATATTCATACCAAAGAGCATAACAACTTCCATCACCTTTATAGATGAATCCACGGTCATCCGGATCCCAAGGGATAAAATCAAGTTCATTAGATAATGCAACTATTGTTGGATCAGTGGGCACAACAAAATCACCGTACTGGCAGGTATTATTATCACCTCCCAACATACCTCCCTTGTATACATAATCATTAACTACCGCGTCCAAAGCTGTTTCCGCCCGCTCTTCCACCTGCTGCTCTTCACTGTCCGGAGATGATCGGCTAATCCTGATTGATTCATCGAAATATTCTTCTGCCGTTTCAAAATCGAATTTCATCCTGTACGAATACCCCATCTGTAAATTTATCTCCGCGGGATTATTCGCCCCATTGTCTAATGCCTTCTGAAAATACACAAGCGCCTCATCGGGAGCACACGTATATTTATAACCTAATGCGCAGAAATAGTACCCCTCGGCGTCGTTCGGAGCCAAATCCACCCATTCTTCAAAATCAGCAAGAGCCTGATCATAATGCCCCAATTCCCAATATGCCATGCCGCGCCATTGATAGGCCTTTATATTGCTCGGATCCTCTTCTATAGCCTTATCAAAAAACGGGATTGCGCTCATATAGTCACCTCGTCTTTGATATTCGGATATCCCTTTATTTACATATTGTTCTGAAGCCGCGTTGTCCGCAGTATCATCGCCCGTGATCGGAGAAGGCTTGCCCGGCTCTTCCGCGCCGAACAAACAAATACCTTTATTCATATAATAATCTGTATTTATATTTACAAGATATCCTTCAAAATCTTCTTCCGCCTGCGCTGCTTTGAGGTGGGCTTCTTTATGGTCTTCCTCGGTAGGATTTACGATGCCGGAGAGGATATCCGACTCCGCCTGTTCGTGGTATAAAACACCGGCTGGAAGCGCGCCGTCATCATCGAATACTGCGTTGTTAAGCCAAAGATAGCCTCCATACACGCAGGCGGTGAACTCTTCAAGCGGCGTGCCGGCAACTATTTGCACCTTATTCAGATCAAGGTCGAAGGTATTTCCGGTCAGTTCCAGGTAGGCAGGCGCCACAACGGTCTGCGCGGCAGTCTCCAGCGCTTTCTGCTGCTCTGCCGTAGGCAGCGCGGCCTTACCGGCAGTCCTCACCCCCTGCGCGCCGTCAATGAACTCCGCGATCTCAGATTGAGTCCAGCCGTCGTGGGAGATTCCCCTCACACTGCCGTTGAAATACGCGCTATCGTCGAACGTCCTGCCGGTGGAGCCGGTGACTTGGCCTTTCGCGTCGAAATAAGTCTCGGTATATAAATATAAGCTGTCGTTGTCGTAAAATATCGACCCCGGACTGGATACCGATATCGTCATCTCCCTGCTCCTGTCCAACCCCGAAGCATCCGTCCCGGCTGGTATCAACGCGCCTTTGATTGTCAGCTCTTCAGGATCGATATTCTCCAGCTCGACGCCTCCGTTGTTCCAGCCTTCTTCGCAGGTATAAACTGCCGCCAGCGAGCCGGAACTGCCGGCAAAAACCATCGCGTGAAGCATACCGTCTTCTTCCGTCAGGACCACGGCGCCGGCTTCAAGCCCTTTCAGACTACCTACTTCTTCATACTTGTAATTCATACCCAAGCTGTAGAACCCTTTCAACATCTGTTCTATGCTCACGCCGTCTTCATTCATACCGGAAGCCGCCTTGAAATTGTCCGCCAGCCCAAAGAATTCCTTTTCGGAAATCTCCTTCCCGGAATTTCCGGCGGCAAGATACGCGTACGCCAGGGCAGCGCAGTCATTGTCCGCGTTCGCGCCGATGGAAAAAGATCCGTCTATCCGCGACAGGTCTATGGCTATCTGGCAGCTTTCATTTCCATCCCATATCTGCGGATGATCGGTGAATCGCGCTGTCATTTCCGGGGCGGTTATCGTATGCGCTTCTTCAAAACTCGTTATCCCGTCGCCATCAGTGTCCGCTTCATTTGAAAACAGTGCTTCCAACAGATCTATGCTGTATGTGTGGAATTCACCCATTTTGATGCTGCATTCGAGACTGTCACCGTTTTGCTCACAACTATAGGAAGCAAGCGCTCCTTGTGTAGTCGATGTCTCCCCCGCCCCTGAAGCCGTCAAGACAAGCAGAGAATCGCTTCTTTCACAAGCAGACAGATCGGTAATTAGATTACCGCTGAAGCAATTTTCCAGTATCACCAAAGTATTCTCGGAATCGACTATGTCGCATAATTGCGCGAGCGTTTCTCCGGGTATTATCGCATCTTCGGAAGCCGCCATAAAATACTGCGCACCGTTACCGTCATCGTAATCCGTACCGTGTCCTAAATATACAAACACAAATAAATCGTTTTCATCCACATTTTCCATCATTGTCTGCACTGCGGCATAGAAATTCTCCTCTGTAACCGGCTCGGTATACTCCTCCTGTATCGAGGGCAACGGCAAGCCGGCGACACGATCATTCGACAACACAACGATATTCTCCCCGGGGACGCCTATCTCGGTCAACAATTGGAGATATACCGCTCCCTGATAGTCATAATGTTCGTATTGTGAGATAAACCGGATTGCTGCCGTTTCATTGGTAAAGAATTCTTTCTGACTGATGGGATCAGCCGCCGTATCTCCTACTATCATGAGCACGTGCACGTTTTCAGGCGAGTATTTACTCAGGCCGGTCGGCGCGGGTTCTTTTGAACTCTCTTCTTTCGAGTCTCCTCCAAATATTAGATTACTCCAATATTCACAACCACTTTCTATCCAATCTATTATTCCGTCATTTCTCACTATATGACTGTCGCCTG
>DIEK01000112.1 GCA_002418595.1 Candidatus Omnitrophica bacterium UBA5776
CCGACGGAGCTATCGGAGAAAACGCGCTTAAAATAGAATACTCTACTGATGAAGGCGCTACCTGGATCATTATTGCCGAGGGTGAGGCAAATGACGGGAGCTATTCCTGGGCGATTCCCGCGGCAGCAGTGGGGGAGAAAGTTTCCATAAGGATGACGGACACGACCCGGCCGGAAGTGAATGATGTGAGCGATGGTTATTTCCAGGTTATGAATAAGCCGATCGTCGTTTTGATACAGCCTAACGGCGGAGAAAAGACGACCATCGGCGCTTCCTATCAAGTGCGCTGGTTTACGGTCGGTGACGCGCTTACCAATAAGATATTCAACATATATTTTTCTTCAGATTCCGGCCAGAATTGGATCCTGGTTTCCGACCAGCGTCCCAACAACGGTTCTTATTATTGGATTCCTCCGGAAATGGAGATAACTACCGCGCGTATCAAGATTAAATGCGCAGATACCGATAATTTTTCGTGGGTGGAGGATGCTTCGGATGCTGACTTTCAGATACAGCAGCCTCAACTTAAGGTAACCTGGCCGAACGGAGGGGAGAGTTTATTTGTGACCGGTACATATGCGTTGACTTGGGAATCCGTGGGAACTATCGGAACAAACGCCATAAAGCTGGAATACTCAACTGATGAAGGAGTTACCTGGAATCTGGTAGATAAAGACCTGGCGAATACCAAAAGCTATTCCTGGAAAGTGGCTGACGTAATTACCAGTCAGCTTAAGATCCGTATTTCCGACGCGACCCAGCCGGGAGTCGAAGATGTCTCCGATGGCGATAATACTACCGTTGCTCCGAAGTTAAGCGTAACGTCTCCCAACGGAGGAGAATTGTGGTGAGTCGGGCTTGAGTATCCTTTAACCTGGACGAACGTAGGGGATCATACTTCCATCCGGAATAATCTCACGCTTCAGTATTCATCCAATAACGGATCAACGTGGAAGAATATCGCCACCGGGGTGACGAATGTTGGTTCTTATACTTGGAAAGTCCCGAATGATATCTCGGACAACTGCTTAGTGAAGATATACGATTATAACCGTCCGGCTACCGTTGATGCGTCAAATGCGGTATTTAAGATTGCCGCGCCCAGTGTTATTGTTACCTCTCCCAATGGCGGGGAAGTCTGGCCGTACGGGACAAAACATAATATTACCTGGAATACCATTGGACAGGTTTCCGATAATGTGACGCTTACCTATTCCAAAGACGGAGGGGCGTCCTGGATTACCATATACAGCGGCGCTACCACGAATCATTCCTATGAATGGACAGTGCCGGAAAATGTTTCTTCTACCTGTAAGGTGAAAGTTAAAGATAATGATCCCCCGTACATAGAAGATACCACGGATTCGGTTTTCTCCATTGCTTATCCGATCATTACCGTTACCCGTCCTAATGGCGGAGAGATATTCGCGGTTAGCGATAACGAGAATATAAACTGGTCGGCAAACGGGACGGTGAGCAACAGCTTGAAGATACAATATTCCCGGGATAATTTCGTGCTGGATGTCCATGAAATCGCGGATAACGTCCCGAATACCGGTATGTATGTGTGGACTGTTCCCGAAGTCCTTTCTGCCAATTTGAGGGTGAGGATCACCGATAACGCCGCCGCGCAGATTACCGATAAGTCCAATGCCGCTTTTTCCATATTGCCGTTTCCGGTTGTTACGCTTGACGCTCCCAACGGAGGCGAAACATGGAGAATAGGTACTGTGCAATCCATTAAATGGCACGACAACGGCGGCCCGGTAAGTAATAACCTGAAACTGGAATATTCGATTGACGGTGGAACAAATTGGAAGGCCATTGCGACCGGAGTCGCCAACAGCGGGACGTATAGCTGGACCATTCCAGATGATTATTCAGTTTCCACAAAAGTGCGTATTACCGATACTTCACGCATGACTTCCACAGATGAATCTAACAGCGTTTTTAGTATAGAAGTCCCGGAGATTACGATTACGTCTCCTGTTGCAAGTACGTTCTGGTCAGTAGGAGACGAAGCCGCGGTGACTTGGACCTCAGAAGGGACGGTCAGCAATAACCTTGTTCTCCAGTATTCCACGGATAATTTCCTGACTTTTACCGGCATGGCGGTTGGCGAGGCAAATGACGGAGTCTATACCTGGATTATTCCGGATGAGCCGACCTCCGGCATGAAGATTCGTATTGTCGACGGCAATCGGCCTGCGACAGTAGGAGTTTCAAGCGCTTTTACCGTGCTTTCTTATCCGGAAGTCACAGTGATCACGCCGAATGGCGGAGAGGAATATGTTACCGGGGATACGGTAAACATAATCTGGGCTTCCAAAGGATTAAAGATCAATCCTTTGACCATTGTCTATTCCGCAGATAACTTTGCCACTTCGCATACTATCAAGACCGGAGTAGCGAATACCGGCAAGTATGTCTGGACGATAGCGGATGACGTAATGGCGGTAAACACTCTGAAGATTAAAATATATGATCCGACCAGAACGGTAATTACAGATACTTCCAATAATACTTTCAGGATTAGGGGAGGTTTCAACATAACGTATCCCACGGAGAATATCGAATGGGCGGTTAATGAACCTCGCGCCATTACCTGGGAAACAAAAGGGCAGGTGCCGAACGTAAAACTGGAATATACGGTAGATGACGGGGGGACTTGGTCTACTATCGTGGCTTCCACGTCAAACAAAAATACCTATAGTTGGGTTCCTCCGGATTATCACGGAAAACAGGCGAAGGTCCGTGTTTCCGACTCTACCGACTCAACCGTTTATTCCATATCGAAGGCGTTCAATATTATTTATTACCAGATTTCCTGGCAGGTTAAAGACTACGATAACATGGACAATCTGCAGAATTTAAGCGTTAGGGACAGTTGGTGGGTGGATCCCAGCGCCACGATCATCTGTCCGGTTACGCATGAATACCCGTATGGTCATTACACCACATTCTGGTCTAAAGAGGGGTATATTGAAAGAAGTACGGACTGGATAGCCGATGCCAATAAGAGCAGCACGCTTTTGCTGGAAAACTCCATCAGCGCACAGATCGAATGGCACGTGCTGCTTTCTACCGCCTATAACTCCGGCACCGACAGCATCAGCGCTTCTTCCTGGCTGGAAAGAAGAGGTAAGATCGTCGGGCTTAATGCTATCGACAGGGCCGATTTGTCCTCCGCCACGCTGAGTATCTACGACGGAGATACTTTGATAAAAACCATGACTTCCAGTACTCCCGATGCTAATGGCGTCTTTTGGTTTAACTGGGCAGATACTAATTTGGTATCCGGCAAGACCTATTTTGTGAAATCGACCGTGGTTTTCCGCGACAGCAGTTATAATTCCGGCGCTTCTATTGACGTGACTTCGGAATTGACAGCTGCGACTCAGACGTCTATGCTGCAGACTCTGCAGACGCAAACCGCTACTATTCAATCGCAGGTTACGCAGGATATTCCGCAGAAGATCACCGCGGCTAAAGAGGAGATCAAGGCCGACACCGCTAAGATACTTACTGCTACGGAAACAGCGATTCCGCAAAAGATAGAGGAATCACGACAACAGGCGGAAACGGCGATGAAGTCGGAAATACTCAATCGGGAAAATTCGGTCCGCACCGGGGAAGACCTGGTGGTGCGTTACCGTACTTATCCAAAGGTAAAACCAACGCTCGATTTCTACGATCCGGATAATATTCAGCGGGTCGCGAAAGGGCAGATGAAGGAAGTTTCCAGCGGTATATATGAATACACCATCACCGTCTCCTCCGGCTGGGGAAGGGGTGATTTTACCATTGTCTGTTCTGAATCCACTTACGGCTCCTTGGACGCGATGATCATTTCGGTGATCCGTTCCGACATAGAGGATGTGGCCGGGCAGGTTTCCGCCGTCCTCGGTACCACCTCCGGGTTGAACAATTTTACTAAACTCGCCGACACTTTGAACAGCCAGTTCGCCGTGATCGAGTCCGCGATAGGTAAGATCAGCAAGGACCTTGTGGACCAGGTGAAAGAAGTGGCCGGCAGCGCCACGGATATCAATTCGGTATATATGCAGTTGGTCAGCATCGGTAAAGAACTGAAGAAAGTCAGCAGCGAACAGAACGTCAGTCTGGAGAAGTTGCTGGAAGTCAACGAAGAGAAAAAAGGCGATATGAATTACCTGAAGAATAAGACGCAGGAATTGAAAGCGGTCATGGATGTTAACCAGAAAATGATAGACAACATGGCCAATAAACCGGTCACGCAGACCTGGTTCGAGTTTAGATAAGACCGGTTCTGGGTTTTAGGTTTTGGGTTCTGGGAGCAACTTTTAAGAATATTTAAGAGAACACATTGCAGAAAAACAAAATCGGATTTTTTGTCTTTCCTAGCATCCAGCACCCGTCTTTAAAAGGGGGATAATGGTATGAAGAGAATATTTCCTTATTTTTTGTTTTTGTTCCTGCTTGCCTGCGCCGCGAACGCTTACGCAGGCATAGTTCTTAAGGCCATGGCGTTCAATCCCTCCAAGGCCGAGAAACAGTCCGTTCCGATCAAAGTATACCTGCCTAAAGAGGTCAAGCCGGAGAACATCATAGACAAAGGGGACCTGGAAGTGGGGTACGATAACCAGCAGGGGTCTTATTTTGTCTACGGACAGTACGAGCTTGCACCCGGTGAGTCGGTGGAGCGTGAGATCGAGATGATGGATGTCTGGGTTGTTCCCTCAGCGGATATAGAATCGATGCGCGCCGAGTTGGATAAAACGGTTAAACTGCTGGCGGAAACGGATTTTCGGGAGAGGGTGAATTTTCTGAAAGAAAACATCGAACGCAAACTCAAGATGATTGAGGAGAACCAGAAAGTCGAGTCGGTAAACCCGGAAAGACACATCTCCCTGTTCCGCGATAACCAGCGTCTGATGGAATCGGCGAAAGAGGACCTGTCCACGGCCAGAGGACTGCTCGCCCAGGCCAAACCGGTTCCCGCTGCCGCGGTCTGGAGACTGATCCTGATAATAATACTGTTCCTCGGATTCATCGGCGTCGCTTCCTACTTTATCTGGCAGACGCAGATCAAAGTAATCTCCACGCCCACTTTCGGCGAAGAGAGCCGCGAGGCCTCCGAAGACAAAGAAAACGCCTCTCAGCAGGATGACGGCAAACCGGAGGTATGAAAGAGCGCTTATGCACTGCCTCCATAGATCGCTAAGCCCCTTCTTGGCGCTTTTGATCCCGATCTCCTTCTTCCTTTTACCTGTCCCCAGCGGGGAGGCGAACGAGCTCTGGCAGGTAAAGAAAAGCGCGCATTTCAAGGTCTATTACAAGTCCGACCCGGAGCATTATGTTGACGAGGTCCTTGAAAAGGCCGAGAAATACTACGATAGTATCACCGAGAATCTGGGTTTCCGGCGCTTCAATTTCTGGACCTGGGACAACGCCTGCACCATTAATCTTTATCCTTCCCGGGAAGACTATCTCGCCGGCACCAAACAGCCGCATTGGTCGGGGGGCATCGCCAATGTCCGCAAACGCAGGATCGACACCTTTTTCTACGCCAAGAGTTTCCTGGACACCACCCTGCCGCATGAAATGACCCATCTTATTTTCAGGGAGTTCGTGGGCTACGACCGCCGTCTTCCTTTATGGCTGGACGAAGGTATCGCCTGTTCGCAGGAGAAAGACGGCGGACAATACACGGCGATCGCCCGGGTGCTGGTGAAGACCAGCATGTTCATTCATCTGGATAAACTGACGGAAATAACCAAACCCGGGTTGTTCATGCCGGAGGTTTTCTACTCGGAGTCCGCGGCGGTGGTAGAGTTCCTGATGCAGGAATACGGGAAGGAGAAATTCATTGATTTTTGCAGGGCCCTAAGGGATAATAAGCTCAACAATGACTGGAGAACGTTCTTCATGGAGATATACGGATTCAGGGATATGACGGATATGGGTGAGCGCTGGAAGGCGTATCTGTTCAAATAACGCGCATACGGCATGAAGACCAGGGTTTTGACCATTTACGAAAAGCTTTTCGAGGGCGAGGCGAAAGAAGTCATCCTCCCCGGCTGCGACGGAGAGGTTTGCGTGCTCGATTTTCACCAGCCTTTTCTTTACCGTCTGCGCAGCGGTTATGTCAAGCTGAGAACGGCGGCCCCCGGCGGCCGGGGAGGGGACCGGAATATATACATCAAGGACGGGGTCGCGGTATTAAAGGATAATTCCCTGGATATACTTGTGGACGGATAAATTATCATGCGTAACCTGACCATTCTCCTGATAATGTTCTTGAGCACTCTGGGACCGGCCCTTGTCATAGCCTTTGTGGGGTACGGTTCCGTCCAGGCCATCGGACGCAATCCTTCCGCCACGCCGAGGGTCATGCTTGCCATGATCATCGCTTTCTTGTTCGCCGAGGCGATCGCCGTCATCGCCCTGCTGATAGTGTTCAATCTTTTTAAATGACATCCCGGACCAGGCCGTAAGCGGCTTGTCCAGGGACATTAACCCGGAGCGGAACAGATGCTTCTTCAGCTGGCCCTGATACAGATAATAACTTTCGTGGGATTGATCCTTATCCTGCGGTTCCTTTTTTACAACCATCTTAATTCCGCTTTGCGGCGGCTGCGTGATCTTAACGAAAAAGCGCTGATGAAGGAAGCCGCGCTGAAGGAGGAACTGGAGAAGGCCAGGGCGGAAAGGATAGCGGAGGTGGAAAAAGGCAGGCAGGAAGCAAAGTCTATAGTGGACGCCGCCAAGAAAGAGACGGAAAGCATATTGACGGGAGCGGAAGAGCAGGCCAGGGAGAACAACCGGAAAGCCATGCTGCACGGCAAGGAGGAGCTGGATAAGCTAAAGCAGAGCATGGAATCGCAGGTGGAAGAGAAGGCCATAGGATTGGCCACGGAGATGATCAGATACGCCTTCAGCGGAGACGGAAGAAACAGTCTCCAGCGGCAGATCATAAAAGAGATCACCGAGGAGATAGACGGCCTTCACGAGGAGAAGTTCTCCGTGGGTACGGCAGCGGTAAGAATATCGTCAAGCTGCCCCCTGGATGATGAAGAACGCGCGAGGCTGAAAGGCCTGCTTTCGCGCAAGATGAAGACGGATGTCGAGATGAACGAAGAAGTGGATCCTGAACTGATCACCGGCATAATAATCCAGACCGGTGACCTGGTGATCGACGCCAGTCTCAGGAACAAGCTGCGCAAGGTCATACCTTTTCTAAAGAACGGCCCGGGCAAATAGCGTTTTCTTCTCCCCGCGGATATCATTCCTCGCCATTCTTCGGGGCTGCTTTAAGGGAGATGATGAACAATCAGCTGCATATACCTAATCTGGACATCAGTGAAGTAGGAAGGGTGCAGGAAGTGCGCCAGGGTATAGTCATGGCCTCCGGGCTGCCTTCCTGTATTTACGGCCAGCTTGTTGATTTTTCCAACGGGACAAAAGGATTGATTCTCGGCTTCAACCCGGAGTCGGTGCTTATAGTCGCCCTGGGCGACGACAGCAATATAAAGATGGGGGATACGCTGGTCAGCCGTTCCGAACTGTTGACCATTCCGGTGGGCGACGGCTACCTGGGAAGGATAGTGGATTGCGCCGGCAGGCCGCTCGATGATAAGGGCGGGATAACCGTCTCCGAGCACTACCCGGTATTCCGCGAGGCGATGGGCGTTATAGAAAGGGACCCCGTCGTAGATCCGCTTGAGACCGGCGTCAAGATAATAGACTTGGCCATTCCGGTCGGTAAGGGCCAGAGGGAATTGATAATAGGCGACCGCCAGACCGGCAAGACCAGCATCGGCATAGACGCCATCATAAACCAGAAAGGCAAGGACGTCGTCTGCATATACGTCTGCATAGGCGGCAGCTATACCAGTCTCAAACGCGCCGTCTCGCTTCTGGCGCAGAAGAACGCGCTGGATTATACCATTGTGATGGCTTCGACCGCCGCCGCATCCTCGGCGGAACAATATCTCTGCCCGTATTCCGCCTCCGCCATCGGAGAATATTTTATGTTCCACGGCCGCGATGTGCTGGTGGTATTCGATGATCTCATAAAGCACGCCTGGGCTTACAGGCAGATGTCGCTTCTGCTGGAGCGTCCGCCCGGAAGAGAGGCTTATCCGGGAGATATCTTTTATATCCATTCGCAGCTTATGGAAAGGGCGGGCAAGCTCAAACCGGAACACGGAGGCGGGACTATGACTTTTCTGCCGATCGTTTCCACCCTGCAGGGCGACATCACCGGTTACGTGCAGTCCAACCTCGTTTCCATGACCGACGGGCAGATTTATCTTAACGCGTCGCTTTTTCACGAAGGTTTCAAGCCGGCCATAGATATGGGGCTTTCCGTTTCCCGTATCGGCAGCAAGGTGCAGTGCCCCGCGGTAAAAAAGGTGAGCGGCGGGCTGCGTTTGGAATACGCGCAATACCGGGAATTGCTGCGCCTGACCAGGCTGAGGACCAAGCTTTCTGACGAAGCCATGCGCCAGATGAAACGCGGCGAGATATTGAGGGAGCTTCTTACCCAGGAGAACGGCAGGCCGGTCTCGACGATAGAAGAGATCGTGACTTTCTACGCCCTTAAGAGCGGCGCCCTGGAAAAACGCGGCGCGCAAGAAGTCAAGGCGTTCAAAGAGGGATTTTTCACTTATCTGACGGAAACGGATTCGGAGCTCGCCGGACTCCTGGATTCCAAACGCGATCTCAGCGACGAAATAAAAACCGCCCTGGACGCGGAGATCGAGGAGTTCTTCTCTTCGCTCCGGGATCAGGAGAACCGGGGATGATTTCGGTAGCCGAGCTGAAGAGCAACCTGGAACTCAACAATAGCCTGGGCGCGATCATCGAGGCGCTGAAATCAGGAAGCGCCATCCAGTTGAGGCAATTTCAGTCCAAGTCCAAGGCCCTTGAAGATGCGGCTCCCGTCTTAGAGAATGTTTTCGCGGTGCTTTTACGCCTTGGCGTAAAACACCCTTTTCTCTCCGGCAATCCCGGTTTACCGGCGTGTTTCGTGGTGGTCAACACGGATAACGGTTTTGTCGGTGAGCTTAACAGCGCGGTGGCCAATGCCGCTTTTGAGTCGTCCGGGAGCGAACGCGACGTTTTTGTCGTGCTGGGCGAGCGCGGCTGGAATTTCTTTGAGGACAAGGGCCGGCAGTTCAAACGCATGCCCGGTTTGAGCGAGGAGATACGGCCGGCAGAGATTCGCGGTTTGCAGAGCTGCCTGGTCAGGGGGTTCCTAAAAGGGGAATACGGCAGTGTTTCGATCGTCTATCCGCAGTCGGTGAATGTCGGAGCGTGGAAGGTGAGGCTTGATAGGATGCTTCCCTGCGGGGCGGAGCAAGACGGCGAAGCCGGTATGCCGGGATCGGATTTCAGCGAAGGGGTTGCCGCGATTGAGCCGTCGCCGGGGGCCGTGATGGAAGGATTGATACGCTTCAGACTTTCGTTCTTTCTTTATAACATCGCCTGGACAAGCAAGTTTTCGGAGTTCGGAGCGAGATTGATGCACCTGGAGGGAAGCGAACAGGAACTTGCAAGGATGAAGCAACAGTTGAGCCTGCAGTATTTTAAACACGTGCATTCGCTGGCGGACAAGACCATCAGGGAGATAATCTCGTCAAGATTGACCAGGAAATGAAGATCAGGGAGATAGATATATGGAACATATAGGGAAGGTCGTAGGCACCGCCGGGCCGGTCGTGGACGTCAAGATAGAGCCTCCGCACAGCATGCCTCCCATATACGAGATAATGGAACTGGAGACTTACGACGGGAAGCCGGTGACCCTGGAGATCGTCGAGCACAGGGAGAACAATATCTGCCGCTGTATCGCCCTGGCCCCTACTTACGGCATACAGCGTAATTGCCCGGTCGCCGCCTTGAATAAATTCCTGAGTTTGCCGCCGGCGGAGAGCGTTTTCGGGCGCATGCTCAACGTCCTCGGTGAACCTATAGACAAGAAGGGCAGGATCAACGCCGAATACACTCTGCCTACCCGCAAGAGCTTCAAGGTCAGAATGAAGTCGGCGGAGCAGAAGAACGTCGTCAAGGCCGAGATCATGCAGACCGGCATCAAGATAATAGACCTGCTTTTTCCCCTGGTGAAAGGCTCCAAGACCGGGATTATCGGCGGGGCCGGCCTGGGGAAAAGCGTTCTCATTCTGGAGATCATACATAACATCATACAGAAGAGCAGGGGAGTTTGTATATTTACCGGTATCGGAGAACGTATCCGCGAAGGCAACGAGCTTTATTACGAATTCGTCAGGACCAACCTGTTGGACCGTTCCATACTGGTTTTCGGGCAGATGAACGAGTCTCCGGGGATGAGGTTTGAAGCCGGCAATACCGGGATTACTCTGGCCGAGTCCCTGCAGGACGGCGGGCACGACGTGCTTTTTTTCTGCGATAACGTTTTTCGTTTCGCCCAGGCCGGCAGTGAGATGTCGGCCTTGCTGGGCAGAATCCCTTCCGAGACCGGATACCAGCCTACTTTGACCAGCGAGATCAGCCAGTTCCACGAGCGCATACAGTCCCGCGAAGGGGCGAGCATTACTTCCATAGAAGCGGTTTACGTGCCGGCGGACGACCTGACCGACCCGGCGGTAGTATCCATCTTCAGCCATCTGGATTCCGTCGCCGTTCTTTCCAGGCTTTACGTGCAGCGCGGGCTTTATCCGGCGATATCGCCGCTGGAGTCTTCTTCCGGCTCGCTCGACCCCAGGGTCATAGGTAAACGGCATTTCGATACGGCGCAGACGGTGCTCCGGCACTTCCAGAAATACGACGAACTGCAAAGGATAGTAGCGATCGTCGGCAAGGAGGAACTTTCCAAACAGGAGAGGATCATTTTCGACCGCGCAAAAAAACTGCAGAATTTCCTCACCCAGCCTTTTTTCGTGGCCGAGGTGCATACCGGGCATATGGGCGAATACGTTACGATAGATGAGACGCTTTCCGGATGCGAGAAGATCATTTCCGGAGAGATGGACGCCGTGGCCGAGGATAAGTTTTACATGATCGGGGCGGTGGACAACAAGGCATAGAAAGGGAGTAAATGACCAAGATAGGGGAATTCCTGGTGCAGAGAGGGCTGCTCAACCGCGAGCAGTTGGAGCGCGCTCTCAAGGAAAGCCGCATCAGCGGGGAATTGATCGGCAAAACCCTGCTTCGAATGAAGCTTGTGACCCAGGAGAAATTACTTATGGCGCTGGGAGAGCAACTGGGTATCCCGTATTATCCCAGTCTGCAGCAGCTTGATATCCCGCAGGAAGTCATCAAAGCCGTGTCCCCGAAGTTCATCCAGCATTACAAATTCATGCCGGTAAAACTGAAAGGGAATGTCCTTACCGTCGCCGTCTCCGATCCCCTGGCGGTTTGGCTTCTGGAAGATCTAAAACTGCATCTCGGATTCGACATCGAAAGAGTGCTGGCCACGCAGGAAGAGATCCTCGCCGGCATAAAACGTTATTACGGGGTCGGCGCGGATACCGTGGAGGAGATCCTCACTCAGGAAAAAACCGGCAAAGGCAAACAATCCAGATACGAGACGCTGGAGGAGATACAGGATATCGGGGATATGGGCAAGACCGCCGAGGACGCTTCGGTCATAAAGCTGGTCAACCAGATCCTCTCGGAATCGGTCAACGCCAGGGCCACGGATATACACCTGGAAACATTTCGCGATTACGTGCGGGTTAGATACAGGATAGACGGTATTTTATATGATATGCGCGTGCCGGAGGCGATCAAACATCTGCATTCCGCCGTCGTCTCGCGCATAAAGATAATCTCCAACCTGAACGTGGTGGAAAAACGGCTTCCCCAGGACGGCAGGGCGATCATCAAGATACAGGACCGCCAGGTGGACTTGCGTATCTCGATTATCCCCTCCATATACGGGGAGAACGTGGTCATAAGGATCCTGCCGGTGCAACTGCTTTTCAACCTGGATGACCTCGGTTTCTTCCCGGAGGACCTGAAGAAAATAGAGACCATGATGCAGAAACCGCACGGGATAATCTTTGTGACCGGCCCCACCGGCAGCGGAAAAACCACCACCTTGTATGCCTGCCTCAGCAAGCTCAACAAAGAGGCTGTGAAGATCATAACCATAGAGGACCCTATCGAATACGAGCTCGGCGGCGTGATGCAGATCCAGATCAAGCCGGAGATAGGGTTTACTTTCGCCAACGCCCTGCGCAGCATACTCAGGCATGACCCGGACATAATGATGGTCGGAGAGGTCAGGGACCTGGAGACGGCGGAACTCGCCATAAGGACTTCTTTGACGGGCCACCTGATTTTCTCCACCTTGCATACCAACGACGCGGCCAGCGGAGCGACCAGGCTGCTTGATATAGGCATAGAACCGTATCTCGTCGCTTCTTCGGTAAACGCCTTTATTTCCCAGCGTCTTGTCCGGGTAATATGCCCGGCTTGCAAGGAGGAAGTCAAGGATAAAGGGGCGCTCCCGGAGGAATTCCGCGATATGAAGATATACCGCGGCAAGGGGTGCGAACTATGCAAATTCATCGGCTATAAAGGCCGCACCGCTATCCATGAGATATTCTTCGTGGATGAAAAGATACGTTCCCTTATCCTGAATAAAGCTTCCGCATCGCAGATCAAGGCCAAGGCCCTGGAGTTGGGGGCCACTACGTTGAAGAAAGCCGGGTTGGAAAAGGTCCGCCTGGGACAGACAACGCCGGAAGAGCTGCTGCGCGTGGTCGAGTGGGGAAGGGAATAACATGCCCAAGTTCGCCTATAAAGCCAAGCGCGGGCTGGACAAACATGTAGAAGGCGTGATCGAATCCTCCAGCGAGGCCGAGGCGCTGAATAAAATTATCGCCGCAGAACTTTTTCCTATCTCTATACGCGAGCTTCCGCCGGAAGCAAAACCGCGGAACTCCGCCGGCTCCTGGCTGATGAATAAACGCGTTTCTTCCGCCGACATCCATATCTTCACCAAGAAACTTACCACGCTTATACGCGCGCGGGTGGAACTGCTCGCCAGCCTCAAGATAATCTACGAGCAGACCGATAATCAGAAGATGCGCGAAGTCGTGCAGGGACTTTATAACAGCGTCAAGGAAGGGAAGGTCTTTTCCGCGGCCCTTGCCGTTTATCCGGAATACTTCTCTCCGCTTTTCATCAACATCATCAAGGCCGGAGAGACCAGCGGGAGGCTTGATTTGAGTTTCGAGCAGATAGCCGGATTTATGGGCAGGGACGCCGCCTTGTCCAATAAGGTCAAGACCGCTCTGGCGTATCCGGCCGTCCTGCTGATAGTCGGAGCGGTCAGCATATTCATTCTCATAAACTACGTGCTCCCCAGCCTTAAACCGGTATTTTCCGGCATGGGAGGGAAGCTCCCTTTCATAACAGGGGTTATTTTCCGGGTAAGCGATTTCAGCCGGAAGTGGTGGCCCGCGGTAGTGATCGGATGCGCGGCGGGGATCCTGCTTTTGCTGCGCGTGAAGGGCAACCGTTTTTTTCGCGACACGGCCGCCAGATTGAAAAGGCGCGTGCCGCTGTTGAAAAGGATGGCAATGAATCAGGAACTGGCGTATTTTGCCAGCGGGTTGAGCCTGCTTTTAAAAAGCGGCGTCCCCGCGCTGAAGTCGCTGGATATCGCGACGCTCACCGTGGAGGACAACAGGTTGAAGGAAGGGTTGGCAAAGGCGGGGAGGGACATAGCCTCCGGGCAGAGCATCGCCAAATGCCTGCAGAATTACACGGACCTGCCGGTTTTTTTCACCAGGATGGTAGCCGTCGGAGAGGAGTCGGGCAGGCTGTCCGAGGTGCTCGACGAGGTGGCGTCTTCCTACACCCAGGAAGTGGAATCCGATATAGCGCTCGTTTCTTCTTTGCTTGAACCGATGCTTATACTCGGGATGGGGGCGATACTGGGGACAATAGTCCTTTCCGTTCTCCTTCCCATATTCCAGATAACGGAACTGGTGCATTGAACCCGAATTTTGCAGTGGCAAAATT
>DIEK01000078.1 GCA_002418595.1 Candidatus Omnitrophica bacterium UBA5776
TTATCGCGACATGCGCAGGTATCTTGTCCATATCGGTTCCCCGCCGGTTCAGGCATGTACCCGGTAATCTATTTCCGGGAAGATATTATCCGCCTGCTCGATCTCGACAAGCCACTGCTCGTCTATATTATTGGATTTGATCTCCTCGTATAGACGTCCAAAACGCAGCAGATGTTCCTTGGTGCGTTTCACGGCGTACGGGACGTGCGTTCCCGTCCCCATTATGAACGCCCAATCGGAGCTCTGCGCCAGCAGCAGCTCGCGCAAGGCTTGATTGAGGGCGCGGCGCTTTATACCGTGGGAATCGGGATGCCGGGAAGAAAGCTCGGTCATCTGGTCTGAGGCGGCGTGCAGATGGCGGTATATCCAGTCGTTACAGCCCTGCACCCACATCTCGCTGTAACCTTTCCATCCCCAGCTCGACATGGAAGGAGTGACTACCTGGTTGCGCGGGTTCTCGTTGAGATACTCGGAGGGGGTTATCATGCGTATGGTTTTCTGATCGTGATACACTTTACGCATCAGGAAATCCAGCCACATCGGCCCCTCGTACCACCAGTGCCCGTAAAGCTCCGCGTCGTAGGGCGACACTATCAGGGGTTTCTTGTGCATGATCCCGTGCAGGTATTCGGCCTGCTGCTGGCGGTTGAACATGAAATTCCCCGCGTGCTCCGCGGCCTTTTCCCGCGCCATATCCGGTTCATAAGGCCGCTTATCGGAACCGCCGGTGATACGGTAATACTTTATGCCGGTGTTGATCCTTATGCCGTCGGGATGTATGTAATCCTTTATATAATCGTAATCGAGGTCGAACCCGATGTCACGGTAAAATTCCCGGTAATAATAATCCCCCGGATATCCTTCTATTGACGACCAGACCTGCTTGGACGACTCCAGGTCCCTTCCGAAACAGGCCACGCCGGACTTACAATAAACCGGCGCGAACACCCCGTACTTGGGACGCGGCGTCCCGTGCAGCACTCCGTGCGCGTCGGTGAAGAAATAACGCAACCCGGCCTCGCGCAGTATCTCGTCGTCGTTCGGGTTATAACCGCACTCGGGCAGCCAGATGCCGCGCGGTTTGCAGCCGAACGCCTTCTCGTAACTGGCGACAGCCACTTTTACCTGGGCTTTCACCGACTGCTTGACCACGTCCATCATCGGGAAGAACCCGTGGGTGGCCCCGCAGGTTATGATCTCGAGTTTTCCGGCGTTCTGGAAATTGCGGAAGGCGTTGACCAGGTCGCGGTGATAATACTCGAAAGTGTCCCGGGCCCGGCAAAAGGTATTCAGATACATTATAGCCAATTTCTGGAACTGCGGCTCCCAGCGGGTCCTTTCCACCTCCTTGTGCGAGAGTTCTATAAGGCCGCTGATATGCTTTATATACCTGTCCTGCAAAAGCCTGTCCTGCAGCATCGCCGTAAGTGTCGGCGTAAGGGACATGGTCAGGCGGAAATCCACCTTGTCCCGCAGCAGTCCGTCCATCATCCAGATCAGGGGGACGTAAGTCTCGGTGATGGCCTCGTAAAGCCAATCCTCTTCCAGAAAATCCTCGTGCTCCGGGTGCCTTACGAACGGCAGATGACTGTGCAGTACCAGACACAAATACCCCTTGCTCATTTACCCCCCCTTTTACGCTCAAAGTTAAATCCGGGTTAAGATTTTCCAGCGGTCCATGCGGATGGACTGCCTCTCCGGGAAGTCCCGGCCGCATCTAAAACGGAGAAATAATGCATAAAGCGCTTCGTGCCCTGCGGAAGGAATACCTGCTTCGGGCTGCGGTTTACTTGGTCTCCCGTGATACTACCGGCGTGATGGTTCTCTCCTCCTCACCGTCTGCGGAGACCCCGCGGACAGGAAGCACCTGCGTGCCGTCCGGAAGAGAAAAACGCAGGGAAAAAGTACCGTCCGGCCTCAACTTTACCGGCACTCCCTGCACGGTGACCTTGGCGTCCGGTTCGGTAGCCCCGTAAAGTATCAATTCGGTATTGACCACCATCCAGAATTTCCTTTTCTTCCCTCTCTGCGGCACCTTGACCGGGCTGCCGGAAGAGGAAAGCCCCGGGGAAGAAAGGATCCCCGAAAAGAGTTCCCGTCTGATCCGTTCCTGCCAGGTCTTGCCGACCGGAGAACTCTGCCCGAAACCGAAACCCATACCGTAAAGCCTGGCGAAGAGTTCCTCCGGTACCATCCATTCCTCATCGGTTATCCAGGAGGGGCCGTCGAGCGGGGTGCTGATCACGTTGGAGCGCAGGATGGTGATGAACTCTCCGTTGGGAAGTCTCAAGCCGAGATCGACGCACCAGGAACGGCCGGCTTCCTGGACGTGAATATACCAGTTCAGCGCGTCGGGGCCTACCTCTATGTCGAAATATTTATGGGCGTTATGACTGTTGAACACTATGTTGCTGACGTCGTAAATCCTCAGCACTTTCTTGGCCTTGTAGAAATCGTCGCCCAGGCGGCCGCGCAAAGTGTCGTAAGTGGCGGGCGTGACCTCCCAATAGGAGAAGATCCAGTAGGGATCCCTGGGATGGATCACCAGCCTGTCCCTGCCGTAGGTCGCGGGCAGTTCGGTGGGCATGGAACGCGCGGCGGAACGCACCGCTTCAGGGGTGGAAAATTTCATCCTGCCGACAGCCGTTTCGCTGACTCCCAAAAATTCTTTTTCGGGCGCCGGTTCCGGCTGTTTAAGCGCCGCTCTTTTCGCAGTCCTGTCCGCCGTCTTCTTGTGAATGTTCTTCTTGGCCGCGGAAGAAGAAACGGCGCGCTTGGCCGGAACGCTTTTCCGGCTTCCGGAAATCATCTTTTTTACCCCGCTCTTGATCTTACGCAGAATAGCCATAAAACCCTCCCTTCAAACAAAAAGGGGATTGAATAATCCCCTTATCGATAATCGTACTGCGGTTTTATTTCCATCTCGCACGCGCTATTTACGGGTCTTGTTCCCGGCCGCGGAGTCTTTGAGTTCGTTCTCAAGCCTTTCTTTAAGCCTGGCGACCTTCTGCATTTCCTCTTTAAGATTCTGGTTGACGAGCTTTTCCTGCAGCAGTTCGTTCTTCAGCGACCTGGAGAGCTCTTTCTCTTCATCAAGGGCCTTTTTGAGCCTGTCCGCCTCCACCATACAGGCCGTCTTTTCCCTCTTGACTTTAAGAAGTTCTTCTTCCTTGTCAAGGCGCAGGCGCATCTCGCCGTTGTATTCCGCCCCTTTCTTGAACGCGCTGGAGCAGGAACCGATCATGCCGATCAGGCATATCAACGACAACACCGCCAGTATGAAAATTATCCGGGTTTTCAGGCTTTCTTCCATGTTAGAAACCCGGTTCCGCAAAGAACGCGGGTTAGAGAATACTACGCTCGTGGTTTATTCTTGCTCGGTAATTTACCCGTGCGGCAAACTGCCGCGGCTTAAGACAGGATTTCCCCCGGGGCTCTTGAAATGTAAACGGCGTCAGAGCCTTACTTCAGGTTTTCAGCCGTCTCTTCGGCGGCCTCTTGGGCCGGTTCGGGAGTTCCGGCGGCGTCATCGGCGACTTTACTCATCTTGGGCAGGATGACTATTTCCACCCTTCTATTTTGTTGTCTCCCGTTTTTGCTGTCGTTGGACGCGACCGGGCGGTATTCGCCGTAGCCTATGGCCGATAAACGTTCCGGAGAAACACCTTTTTCGTCGATAAGATAATGCAGCACGCTAAGCGCGCGCGCGGAGGAAAGTTCCCAGTTGGACTTCCACCCCGAGACCTTTATGGGAATGTTGTCGGTGTGCCCCTCTATTCCCACGTTGAGATCAGGCACGTTCTCCTGCAGGACGCGGGCCACTTTGTCGAGGCTCGCCGAGGCCTCCGGTCTGATCGTTGCTTTGCCGGAGTCGAAGAGGACATCGGCGACGAAAGTTATGACCAGCCCCTTGCCCATCCTCTCCAGCCTGACCTGTTTATCCTGTATCTCCTGGCTGAGCCTGTCTTCCAACAGTTTCTTCGCCTGTCCCAGTTCGTCAACCTGCTGCGCCAGCTGTTCTATCTTTTGCGCGTCGGAACGCCTGCCTTTTTGAAAAATAAAAGTGCACCCGGAAAACAAAGATACCGTCAACAATGCCGCGACTGCCGCAGATAAATATTTGGAAAACATTTTTCCCCTCCTTTTAGGAATGGATTTCAATATAACATAACCTCTTGTGCCAGTCAAGCTTTTTAAACCGTCAAAGGAATATAGTCTGCTCCCGCGAAGACCCGACGGAGACCATGGACAGCTTCACCTTAAGGGTGTCCTTAAGAAAAGCGAGATAATCCTTGGCGCGGGCAGGCAGGGACGAATATTCCCTGGCGCCGCTGACGCCGGCATCCCATCCGCGCATCACCTTGTATAGCGGGACGGCGTTCTCTATCACCTTGAGATCATACGGAAAATCGCGGAAAACGCGCCCTCTGTATTTATAGCCCGTGCAGACCTTTATCTCCTTCAGCCCGTCCAGAACATCCAGTTTCATTATGCCGAGTTCGGAGATACCGTTGAGCGAGATCGACTCTTTGACCATCACCATATCCAGCCAGCCGCACCTGCGCGGTCTCCCGGTGGTGGCCCCGAATTCGTTTCCTTTCTTTCGGAGGAATTCTCCGAAACTCCGTTTAAGCTCCGTCGGGAACGGGCCCTCTCCCACGCGCGTGGCGTAAGCCTTGGCCACCCCGACGACCTTATCGATCATCACCGGAGGGACTCCTGTGCCGGTGCAGGCGCCGCCGGAAGTTGCCGACGACGAAGTGACGAAAGGATAAGTGCCGAAATCTATGTCCAGGAAAGTCCCCTGGGCTCCTTCGAAAAGGATGTCCTTGCCGGCGGACGCGGCATCGTTCAGAAGGCGCGCGACATTGCAGATGTACGGGGCGGCGGCGGCGCCGAACTTCAGGTAAGAGCGGTATATCTTCTCGAGGTCGAACCCCTCGTGCCCGTAAACTTTCCGAAAAATCTCGTTTTTCTCTTTGAGATTATCGGCCAGTTTTGCTTTCAATATCCTGCGGTCAAGCAGATCGGCCATGCGTATGCCGCAGCGCGCGATCTTATCCGCGTAACAGGGTCCTATCCCGCGGCCGGTCGTGCCTATCTTATGCTCTCTTTTATTCTCCCGCAGCTTGTCCAGTATCTTGTGGTAAGGCATGATCACGTGCGCGAGATGTGAGATCTTCAGCCTGCCTTTTATTTCTATGCCGGTACCGGAAAGATTGTTCATCTCCTCCAGTAAAACCGAAGGGTCCACCACCACGCCGTTGCCTATGCAGCAGATCTTGCCGCGGTGCAGTATGCCGGAAGGAAGCAGGTGAAAGATATGCTCTCTGCCCGCCACTATCACGGTATGCCCGGCGTTGTTGCCTCCCTGGTAACGCGCTATGTAATCGGCATCCTGCGAAAGGATATCTATGATCTTGCCTTTGCCTTCGTCACCCCATTGCGTCCCGACCAAAACAGTATTCATGACTTCTCCCTTCCACCCGGACCAAGTCCGCGGGGAACTTAAGGCTGCATTGTAAATATTTTCCTGGCTATCTCAGGATATTTGGCGATGAAACTCAGTTCGTCGTCCACCAGCGGTTTCTGGTTATGCACGTTGGCGTAACGCACGAGCTCGAGTATGCGCGTGGCTTCTTCGTCGTTCTGAAAAGCCACTTCCAGTTTCTCATAGACGTTCCGGAACCCTTTGATACCGGAATATTCGCCGGCGGTAATCTTGCGGCCGGTCTCGATTATCTCCGGTTCCCCCCTGCCAAGCTCTTCATATTCGTAGAGCTCGTAATTACGCCTGTCCTTGAGCGCCCCGTCCGCGTGTATCCCCGACTCGTGCGCGAAGGCGTTGGCGCCGATGCCCGGCTGGTTGATCGGTATGGAAACCCCGAAGGCGTAGGAAGCGTATTTGCATATCTTCCAGGCTGTTTTCAGATGCAGGCCGGGATCCAGCCGGTAATCCTGCATGCCGTTGCCGTATTTAACAGCCAGAATCACGGAAACCAGATCGGCATTACCGGCGCGTTCTCCCATACCGTTCACGCAGGTATTGATATACGCGTCCTGGCCGCAATCGATCGCCGCCTTTGCGCCGGCCACGGAGTTGGCCACCACCATTCCCAGATCATTATGGCAGTGTACTTCGATCGGTATCTTGACCGCTTCCACAAGTTTCGCTATCCTTTCGTAAATGCTGAAAGGCGTTTCGCAGCCGAGCGTGTCGCAATATCTGATCCTGTGGGCCCCGGCGGCCTTTGCCGCGGCTGCGAATTCGATGAGGTATTCTATCCTGGTGCGGGAGGCATCCTCGGCATTCACCCCCACGCTTTCTGCGCCGCGGGATATGGCGTCCCTGACCGCTTCCGTCATCTCGCTGATCACTGAACCGTGATCCAGTTTACCCTTGAATTTGTGCATGATCATCTGGTCGGAAGTGGACATCGATAAGTTGAGATGCTTGAGGCCCGGCACCATCCTGAAAGCCGTCCCGACATCCCCCTTTGTGGCCCTGATCCAGCCGCCCAGCCTGATCCTGGGGAGGGCCCCGCGCTGCGCCAGTTCGAGGTTCGCGTTCAGATAATTGGTCTCATGCCTGGTCACCGGAAACCCGAACTCCGACTGAAAAACGCCCATTTCGTTCAGGTAGATATTTATCATGGTCTTTTCAAGCTTGGAAAGACAGATGCGCGAAGTCTGCACGCCGTCCCTGTTGGTAACATCGATCAAATAAATAGTCGGCTTGTTCATTCCATTTCTCCTATACCCCTGTCATCACCGCCGCGGGCCCTGCCCAAGCAGTTTCTTCAGGTCTTCTTTAGGGAATACTCCGCGCACGCCGAATATCTCGGTATTGTTAACGAGAAAAGTCGGTCCGGCCATAACTCCCAGTTCATTGTTCAGCCCTATGTTCTCTCTCAACAAATCTTCTCCCTCGCGGCATTTGGCGCAGGCCTTTATCTTCGCTGCGTCAGTTCCGGCCGGCAGACAATCCTCCCACCATGAACTGTTTATGTCACGAGAGCGGCAGGAGACGTAATCCCAGAACGAACCGGGAGCGTATTTCTTCGCGCAGACGGCCCTCAAGTATTCCTGGATCTCCGCAATGCCCCGCTGCGCCTCCAGTTTGCCTCCGTTATCGGTAGCCAAAAAATGCAATTCCGGCTTTATCTCCCGCAAACTCTCTATCACCGCGGAGGATTTCGGCTCGAACAATCCCATAAAAACGTCCAGCCTGCCGGCTGCGTGCGGCCTGTCCAGAAAGAAAGCGATGCCGCCGACCGCCGGAGAAAGCACGTAATATCCCCCCTTAAACTCCAGTTTGTCTTTTATCCCCGTGAAAGCCGCCTCTTTTTCCACCTCCGGGCCGAAGAGATAAACCGGCAGGGTGATAAGCCCCAGCTTTTTGACGAGAGCCGCGGCCTTCGCGCCGGGGTAATAAATATAGGAAACGTCCAGGCCGCCGAACTGCCCTTTCAGATAAGCGATCTTTGCGTCCGTGTCGCAGCCGAGGCAGTCCTTCAGAGTCAGCACAGTAAGGGGGACTTTCGGCTGTTTACGGAAAGAGCACGAGGCGGATTTCTCTCCCGGGTTCAAGCAGGCGCCGGTCACGTCATTCTTCCTGCAGTTGAAGTCCGCGAAGCACGCCGGCAATTCGGACAACGCCTGTTTGTCCCCGGATATCTCGGAGGACAACCTGATGCTTTCCGTGCGCTTGCCTGTCAGGACACCTTTTTCGAACGCTAATTCCGCTTTCACGAGGTGCCTGCCCTGCCAGGAAGGTTGAAGAAAAAGCGCCCCCNNGCCCCCGCCGCTCTTGGACAGGACCACTACTTTTATTCCCGGGACCTCTTTTGCCGCCAGCCTGCTGTCCTGTTCGTTCAACCCGCTGAGCAGGATCAGGCAATCCACCTTCAATGCCTTCATCTCGGCTGCGGCCTTTTTCAGCGCGGAGATCGGATCTTCCACCTTCAGGCCGGCCGCTTTCATGGAAACCGAGGGAGCGACTATGGAAGTAATCCCTACCTTCATCCCCGCGACGTCCTTTATGATGAACCTCTTGAGAAAGTCCGCCTTGATATTGGCGGAAACCGCCGGCAATCCGTATGCCTTGACGTTCTGCTCCAGGAAGTCGAGCCCGAAATTGAACTCGTCGAAACCGACGGCAACCGCATCATACCCGGCCATCTGCATTCCGCGCAGATAGAAGAGCGTCCGGCGTTTGTCCATCTCGCTGTTCTGGCTGTAGGAATCCGACTGCCCGCCGCCGAAGAAACCGCCGGAGTCAACCAGCAGAAAATGCCTGCTGCGCCCGCGCAGGCTCTTTACCAGCGCCACGCGCCTGGTGATGCCGCCGTCCGGTTCCCTGGGAGAATTACAGGGATAAAGCATGGCGTGCGTGTCTCCTGTGCAGGCTATGGTGATCTCCGCCGCAAAAGAGTAAGAACAGAGGACAACGAACAGCGCCTGGCAGGCGAGTATCAACGGTGCCGTCCTTTTCAAAACGCCGGAAAAATATTTCATATCTTTATCACTTTCGCGTAAAGAACATTCTCTATTTTTCTGACCTTCTCCAGCACCTCCGGGGTAAGGACGCTGTCCACATTGAGCACGGAAAGAGCCGTGCCCCCGGCGGTCTGCCGGCCGAAGCTCATGGCCGCGATGTTGATATTATACTGCCCCATCAGCGACCCCAGCCCGCCGATTATACCGGGCACGTCGCGGTTGCGGATAAAAAGCATTTCGCCGACCGGAGAAGATTCCACGTAATAATCGTCGATCTTGACTATGCGCGGCTGCTTGTTGGCGGACAAAGTGCCGGCTATCCTGCGCGATTCCTTGTCCGTATTGATCTCCAACTGCACGAGAGTGACGAATTCCCCTTCTTTAGGCGATTTTGTCTCGGTAATATTGATGCCGCGTTCCTTGGCCAGCGAAGTGGCGTTGATGAAATTGACCGTCTCCTTCAATATCGGGGAGAGCAGACCTTTGGCGATCGCCATGGTCAAAGGCGTCAGGTTGTATTTGATGATGTCTCCGACGTAGGTGATCTTTATCTCATGGAACCTTCCCTCGGCCAGCTGTCCGGCGAATATGCCGAGCCGCTCCGCCAGCACCGTGTAAGGCTCCAGCACCTTATAGACCTCGCTCTCCAGCGAAGGATAATTAGCCGCGTTGCGTATGCCGCGGCCGAGCAGCGCGTCCCGCACTATTTCGGCGACCTCGATAGAGACATTCACCTGCGCCTCCTCTGTCGAAGCGCCGAGATGAGGAGTAGTGATGACCCCGTCAAGTTTGAGCAGTTCGTTATCGGGAGAGACCGGTTCTTTTTCAAAAACGTCCAGGGCCGCTCCGGCTACCTTCCCTTCCTTCACCGCTGCGGCCAGGGCCGCCTCGTCCACGATCCCTCCGCGCGCGCAGTTTACCAGCCGCACGCCTTTCTTCATCAACGCGAATTGCTCCGTGGATATAAGATGCTTGGTATCCGCGGTAAGCGGGGTATGTATGGTTATGAAATCCGAACGCTTGAAAAGTTCTTTCAGCTCCACTATCTCTATTCCCAGTTCTTCGGCCACCTGCCGGGAAAGGAAGGGGTCGAAAGCCAGGATCCGCATGCCGAAAGAAAAAGCGCGCTTGGCCACCTCGGTGCCGATCCTGCCCAATCCCACGATGCCGAGCGTCTTTCCATAAAGCTCGACTCCCGTGAATTTGGAACGTTTCCACTCGCCTCTCTTGACAGAGGCGCTGGCCTGCGGGATGTTCCTGGCCAATGAAAGGATCATACTCACCGTGTGCTCGGCCGTGGACATTGTGTTGCCGGCCGGGGTATTCATCACGATGATGCCTTTTTGCGTGGCGGCCTCGAGGTCGACGTTGTCCAGCCCCACGCCCGCCCTGCCGATTACTTTAAGTCTGGCCGCCGCCGATATCACGTCGCGCGTGACCTTGGTGGCGCTGCGCACCACCAGGGCGTCGTAATCCCCGATAACGCCCTTGAGCTGCTCAGGGGTCAAATCGGTCCTGACGTCCACCTGCAGACCGTCGCTCTCCTGTAATATTTTAAGCCCCTCCTCGGAAAGGGGATCACTGACCAGCACCTTCGCCATCACTCACCTCCGCTTTTCAATCCTGCAAGAACACTTCCTGGGCGGCCTTCACGCCGCTGCCCAGAACGAACTTATATCCCATCCTGCTCAAGACTTTTTCCAGACAGGAAATACCCACTATTATGTCGAATTCCTCCATATAACCCATATGCGCTATCCGGATCAGTTTGCCTTTCATCTCATCCTGGCCTCCGGCGATGGTTACGCCGTAGGTGTCGCGCATGGTCTTGACCAGTTTCTCCCCGTCTATGCCGCCCGGAACGTATATCGACGTGACCACGTCCGAGGCCGCGGAAGGCGCGAATAGAGAAAGGCCCAGGGCCTT
>DIEK01000066.1:0-5295 GCA_002418595.1 Candidatus Omnitrophica bacterium UBA5776
TGGGCTCGTCCAGCAGCAGTATGTCCGGGTTGCCGAACAACGCCTGCGCCAGCAACACTCTCACTTTCTGCCCCGCCTCCAATTGTGTCATCTGCGCCGTGTGCAGAGACTCCTCTATCCCCAGCTCGCTCAACAGCCTGGCGGCGTCCGCCTCCGCGCTCCAGCCGTCAAGTTCTGTGAACTCGCTTTCCAGTTCGGAGGCGCGCAGCCCGTCCTCATCAGTAAAAGGAGTTTTTGCGTAAATACGTTCCTTCTCGGTGATAATATCGTAAAGCCGCTTGTGCCCCATAATCACGGTGTTCAAAACCGTAAACTCATCATAGGCAAACTGGTCCTGTTTCAAAACAGAAATGCGCTTGCCGGGAGTCACCGAGACATCTCCGTTGGTCGGCTCGACCTCCCCGGAAAGTATTTTCAGAAAAGTGGACTTGCCTGAGCCGTTGGCGCCGATAAGGCCGTAACAGTTGCCGGGTGAAAAGATGATATCGGTGTTGGCAAAAAGCTTGCGCTGTCCGTATTGAAGCGTAACGTTACTGACGGTGATCATAGTTTTGATACCTTATCTTTCTTATAAATTGACGTTTTTCGGTCCCCTTCTATAAGCCTTGGCAGTGAGCCTTTGAACACACGCCCAGGGGTTTCTTTCTCGATTAACCTCGTCTCGGAAAAGCCGGTTAGCGGAATACTCTGCGAAGATAAGGAAACATCCCGCTTTATTTCACATCGTACCCGTTGGCGGACAAGAATCGAACGACCCCTTCCCTGCGGTCACCCTGCAGTTCGATCGTAAAATCCTTTACCGTCCCGCCCGCACCGAACCTGCGCTTCAACTCCCTGCAAAGCGCCTCCAGTTCCTCCCTGTTGAGAGAGAGTCCGGAGATGACCGTCATCCCCTTGCCCTTCCTCCCCTGTGTCTCATAACGCGCCCGCGCCGAACCCCCGGCATCCGGTACCGCCGAACGCTTCAGCTTATCGCAGAGGCAATCACCCAGCGGTTTTAAACACTTTGGACACATCCTGCCGTGTTCGGTGGAATAAACAAGGCGGGAGTTATCGGAGATGGACATTTGTTTCAACCTCTTTGTCTTTCGGCTAAAAGGACGATGTTTCTTAATTCTTCTTTACTGCCTGCCAACAGCCACAGCTTGTCGAAACCCGGGGTATTGGTGATCTGGGCGATGGCTGCAAGCGCCTTTAAATGCAAATTACGCTCGTCCGAAGAAGCGGCAAGGATGAATATAATGTGCACCAGCTCATCGTTGGGAAAAATGACCCCGGCCCCGGCCCTTACCAGCAGTATTTTGAATGTCCGCTCCCCGGCAACGATAATATGCGGGATTGCAAGGCCCTTCCTCAATACCGTGCTCGACTCTTTCTCTCTTTCCAGGAAATCCTTCACAAGGACCGCGGGGTCCGCCATCAGGTCGCTGCCCAACAGCTGGGATACTCTGTTGAACAACTCCTTGGCTTCAATAGGCGTATCTATGTCAAGTATCCGGCTCTCCATGATGATCTTATGGAAGCGGTCCTCGACCACCTCGTCGCGCTGGATGACTATGTCCTTTAATTCGGTAAGAAGATTCTCGGTGGCCAATCCCTTATCTTTAGCTATCAGCCTCTCCAGCGTATAGATAAGCGCCGAGTCCCGCGACGCTCTCTTTTGCGCGTAGATCCTATACCATATCAAAGCCAAAAGAACGAATATGACCGTCAGGAAAATGATAAAAGAGCCCATCTCTACCAAAAGAAAAAAACCGCCCAATATCCCGAGAACATGCATATATGGATATGCCGGAGAGTGGAACTTCGGCCGATAACTCAATATCCTGCTTTTCCTGAATAGAATAACGGTGAGATTGCCGAAAATATAAAGCAGGATCAAGACAGTCGAAGCCACCTTGACCAGCAGTTCCAGCCTTAAAAACAAGATAGACGCGGCCATGAATAACCCGGTGGCAATAATGGCAATATACGGAACATTGAATCTACGGCTTACTCTCTCGAAAATACGCGGCAGAAGATTATCCCTGCTCATACTCAAGGGATAGCGCGAGGCGCTCATAATACCCGCATTGGCCGTCGTGATAAAAGACAGCAGCGCCCCTAAGCTGACCACAGCCTTCAGGAAATTACCCCCGGCTATGAATGCCCCGTCTGAAATGGGGGTCAGACTGTTTTTTAGATTCTCCGGGGCCATCACTCCCACGGTCACGAATATCGCTGCCGCATAAAGGATGGATACGACCGCCAAGGAAATGATCATTCCCAGAGGGATATTCCTGCCGGGATCTTTTATCTCCTCCGCCAGCGCCGTGATCTTCACCAGCCCGGCGTAGGAAATGAACACGAAACTCGCCGTGGAGAAAACAGGAGTTATCCCCCGGGGGAAGAACGGGGAGAAATTGGCGCTGTTGACTCTGCCAAGGGCAAGAAGGATATACGCTCCCAATATGCACAAAAGACCAATGACCAGGAACACCTGCACCCTGCCCGCCTCTTTAACGCCCGTCAGATTCAATACGATAAAAAACAGGCAAAAGGCCAGCGCGATAAAATTCATTGGGAGACGGATGACGACGCTTAAATATGCGCCCACGCCTATAAGCGCAAAAGCGGATTTCAAGCCCAAGGAAAACCAAGTGCTGAACCCGGCGACGGTTCCTAAAAGAGGCCCGAAACCCCTCATTATATAGAAATAATCCCCTCCCGCCTTGGGCATAGCCGTTGACAGCTCGGCCATACTCAAAAGCGTGGGGATACAAAGCAGCCCGGCGAGAAGATAGGAAAAAACCACTCCCGGCCCAGCCTTCGCGAAAGCCATCCCAGGAAGAATGAAAAGGCCGGAGCTGATCATCGCCCCAGTCGCAATGCAGAAAACGTCCAAAAGCCCGAGCTCTTTCTTTAATTTTTCCGTCATTTGTAACTTCCTTGGCCTTAATTCCGGGGACACAATACTTAATTATTGCCTGAAGCGGCGCTCATCCTTCGAAAATAGATAGTCGTGAACGCCAGGCGAATCATAGAACCACTTGAAACACGACTACTTTTAAAAATTCATCGCAAACGCGGTATCGTTGGCTCATCGCCATAGATAAACCCATTTTCCAAGAACCTATAAAAACCAAAGAACCGGCAGATTCAAAGCCTTACTACGACTACATTATTTACGATAGCAAACAATATCCAGATTAATTTGATTGCTTTACAATATCCTCAATTCTGCGATCGCCTACATACAGCCCTTCAATGACAGCGAATCCATTCGTAACTCGAACAACAACATAAGCATCTTGCTTGTCTCGCCTACTATGTTCCCTATAAACCTGTTCTGCGCGCGGCGCTGCTTTTTCCTCCATGTAATAGCGATCAATGGGCAAGTTGAGGCCAACATCATTCCCATTTAGATAGGTAACAGTCACCGTCAAATAAGTGAGATCTTTCGGTTTTTTCAAAGAAATTTTTGAAATTTTCGCAAATCCATTCTCATCAACTGCTAATTGTGCGAACACCTTCTGCCCATACTTTAGGTCAACACCTTCTGGTTTGCTAACCTTGTTAACCTCTACTCTTAAAGCGACATATCTTCCACGGAAGGCATCATACGGATCAACTGGCGCAGTCTTAAACCGGAACGGAATACCAGTCCTTAATGTGACTTCTCTCTTAACAATCATGGATATCGGCAACACTATCTGTAAACAAATAAGCCCGATAAAAAACCCAGTGATATATTCTTTTTTCATGCCGCACCCCCTTTACGGCGTAAGATAACAACATTCGTAGCTAAAAATCCAACGCCGATCAAAATAAAAACCAACCCTTTTATCACGAAACTCATCTCGCTATCGAAAAACCGCGCCAAAACAAGGGTCGCCAACATGAATATGCCCGTATTAATAATGCCTAAATTGTTAGATTGTATCCCGGTCATCAACCTGTAAACACTGATGATCAGTAAAAAGATATTGAACAAAAACATCGAGAATGCCGGTGATGAGCCTCCAACCGCATACCCAAACAAAGCCAAAAAAGGCAATGCGCCGAATAACGTCCTCATCCAATCTTGACGTTTCGCAAACTGAAAGAATAAAAGCATTGCGCTCCCGATCAAAACGAAAGTCAACATATGGTCAGGAATCGCCGTCCATGAAGAGATCTCATTTGAAGCATAATAATATCTATGAGATATCGATTCCCATGGAAAACGGAAAGTGAACATAAACATCAAGATAAAAATACCGACCCCTCCAAGGATATGAAATGGCCTCTGCCAATTTGTTGATATTCCTTTAAATTCCCACGCGCCAAGAAGATAAAATATCGTGATTATGCTCGAATAAATGACTATCCATGATCCAGGAAAAGTCCTGCCTAATGTAAACCCAGCTCCGACACAAATACCTGTCGCCATCACCAAAGATAGAATCGCAGAGCGAACTGTATATTTTTTTTGTTTCAACGACCAGATAAAATGAGGAATGACAACTGATAAAAGCGGCCAGAATAAAAATGCTTTGAGAGGCTCATTCCAAAAATGTCCTGCCCACGCCGACACGCCAACAACATATATTGCCGCTGGAATAGTTGCTTCCATAAAATACGTCAAAGGAACAATAAGCAACATCCATGTCAAAATGAAAGCCGGAGTGTCATTAGGAATATTGTACGTCTGGCTAATAAGCGCTATAGATGCCCCGACCATAAGACTTAGAAAAGTTGCCGTCCCCTCTTTTAATGCCTGGGATGCCGGTCGTTTTAATACAACCCAGAAAGCTAATACCTGCGCTATCATTAAAGGCAGCAGGGATAAAATGGTACGTACTTGGCGCGACAATTGCTCCCAGTTATGCCCAAAAAGCAAAATAACACCAAGACCGATAAGCAAAGCTCCCAACACACTGCACGAAATAATAACAAACCATTTCTTATCGGAGGTTTTTACTTCGCCATAGTGGCCTCGAAGGTTATTCGCGGCCGCCTCAGTGATAACCCCTTTGGTGACAAGATCAGGCAGTTCCTGATAAAGCCACTGCACGGCTTTCGTGTTCATATGGCTCCTTTCCCACGTCTTAAAATCAACGCTGAGTTCGAATCCCCTGATGAATAAGGTAAAATTCAGAAAATCGAAAACGGAGAGGCAGGGATTCGAACCCTGGGTGGAGTTACCTCCACAACAGTTTTCAAGACTGCCGCTTTCAACCGCTCAGCCACCTCTCCAGCGTTACACTCGCAAATCCACGGTAATGCCACCTCAATACCGGTTAAGACTACCGCTTTTCCCGCCCGCTTTCAATG
>DIEK01000066.1:5365-8886 GCA_002418595.1 Candidatus Omnitrophica bacterium UBA5776
CAAGTCTTGTATCCAGGGAAGTCCCGTAACGCAGAAATCGCTTGTTCAGAAAAACCGGGACACCTCTCCAATGTTACACTCGCAAATCTACGGTAATGCCATCTCAATACCGGTTAAGACTGCCGCTTTTCCCGCCCGCTTTCAATGCTTATTGCGACGGGATCCCGTTTCATTATTCTCATCTACAGATCCCACGAGACATTCAAAGCCACTTCTCTAATCTCTTCGCAGGCGCGGCCTACGCCGGGATAAAAAGCTGTGCGAATATGCGGGTGATGATGCTGCTCGCCACCTGGCAGGAGTAATTGCAGAAATTCACGAAAGAGAACTTCTCAAATATGAAGTTAAACATCAAAGCGAGGAGAAGAATGTTTATCATATAAATAAAGGAAAAACCGAAGATGTAATTTCCTTTCAAGAAGTCGCCTTTCTTGGCGCGCATGGTCTTGGCGCTGAAGATCAGGTGGAGAGTGAGAGTGAATCCGCTCAGGAACACCCAATAACCGGTTAAATCTTTCCAGAAGATTGAGACCAGCGGATAGAGCATGAATAATACCAATGTATAAACAGGCAGGAGGTACGGGGCCACGCGCACCAGCGGCTTGACGAACCTGAAAATGAATTCCACTATTTTATAGCCGCCGCGGTAGATCATCGCCGGTTCCCAGACAAAATGATGGATAACCAGCAGGCTGACCACGCCGGACCAGAAATAAACGCGGTCTGCGTGGTCTATAAGGGAAAGCTCGTTGATGAATCCCACCGTCACGGTGTAGACGAACGGAAGAAGCAGGAGCCCGAAGATGAACTTGGTGATGCCGAAAAGTTTCTGCCCGAGCTCCGCCAACTTTTGTTTAAACCCGCCGCCGGCGCCCTCTTCTTCCGCTATGCCCGGCTCCAACTGCGGTTCAGATAAACTCTGATCCCCATTCAGCTCAGGTAAGTCGCTCATAGTTATTCATGTATGGCCTCAAGGCCTGCGGGATAAGGATGGAGCCGTCCGCCTGCTGGTAATTCTCCAGTATGGCGATCATGGTGCGCGGCATAGCCAGCCCGGACCCGTTTAGTGTGTGCACAAACTCCACCTTCTTGGAGTCTTTCCTGCGGAAACGAATGTTGGCCCTGCGCGCCTGGAAGGCCTCAAAATTGCTGCAACTTGACACCTCTGCGCAGGCGTCCGCTCCCCCGGCGTAGGCCTCCAGGTCGTAACATTTGGCGGCGGAAAAACTCAAGTCTTCCGTGGTCAGCGCCACAACCCGATAAGGGATGCCGAGTATTTGCAGCACCTCCTCGGCGTTGCCAACCAGCGACTCCAGTTCTTCATATGAATTCTCTGGTTTGGAAAATTTAACCATCTCTACCTTGTCAAACTGGTGCACGCGGGTCAACCCTTTGGTGTCCTTGCCGTAAGAACCGGCTTCCCTGCGGAAACAAGCGCTGTAGGCGGTATAATAAACCGGCAGGCGGCCTTCATCGAGTATCTCATCGCGGAAGATATTGGTCACCGGGACCTCCGCCGTGGGGATCAGAAAAAGGTCCTCGTCTTTCAAACGGTACATATCATCTTCCAGCTTGGGCAGTTGTCCGGTACCGGTCATCGAGGCCCGATTCACCAGAAACGGCGGAGATACCTCCACGTAACCGTGTTTGCTGGTGTGCAGGTCCAGCATAAAATTTATCAGCGCCCTTTCCAGGCGCGCGCCGGCGTTCTTGAAAAGCAGAAAATTCGAACCGGTGAGTTTGGTGCCGCGGGTAAAATCCACGATATCCAACTTCTGGCAGATCTCCACGTGGTTAAGCGGCTTAAAACCGAATTTCGGCGGCTCTCCCCAAGTGCGCACGACCTGCTTATTCTCCGGGGCCCCGCGCGGTATCGAAGCATGAGGTATGTTCGGGATGGTAAGGACCAGTTTGTTGACTTGCTCTTCCAGATCGCGCAATTCGTCTTCCAGCACGTCTATTCTGCCGGCGATCTCTTTCATCGCGGCGATGCGTCCGGAAGCGTCCTGTTTGTTCTTCAACAACGCGCCGATCTCCGCGCTGGCAGCATTCTGCTGCGCGCGCAAACCCTCGGTCTCCAGCAAAACGGCGCGCCTGCGGTCCTCCGCTTCAAGCAAAGGCCCGATATCTAACTTGGCAGCGCGTTCACTCAACGCCTTCCTCACCTGGTCAGGATTTTCTCTTATGAATTTAATGTCCAGCATCTCTCAAGAATAGTCCATTATTCATGGTCCACAGGCCACGATTATTATAAAAAATAAACTAACCTTTTTACTCGTCTCTCGTGCTTCTTCCTTCGTCCTTCAACTTTTTTCTACTATCCTTTGATCACTCCCACAGGGCGCATGCGGCAAACGCGTTTAGATATTCCGGCGCGGTGCACCACATCCACAACGTCATTTACGTCCTTGTAAGCCTGCGGGGCCTCCTCGACCAGTGTCCCTCGTCCGGAAGCCTTGACTATTATACCTTTAGATTCCAATTCTTTCAAGAGAATCTCCCGATCGATGCTGCGCATAGCCGCGGAGCGCGATTTGACTCTTCCGGCTCCGTGACAGGTGGTGCCGAATGTCTCCTGCATGGCCTTTTCCGTGCCGGTAAGCAGATAAGAATTCCTTCCCATGTCCCCGGGGATGATCACCGGCTGCCCGATCAGCTTGTATTTTTCCGGCAGGTCGGGATGGCCGGGCGCGAAGGCGCGCGTAGCCCCCTTGCGATGCACGCAAAGCCGTCTGAGCTCGCCATTAACCTCATGCTTCTCTATCTTGGCGATATTGTGCGCCACGTCATAGATCAGCGACATTCCCAGCTTCTGCCAGGAAGTCTTAAAGACCTTCTCGAATACCAGCCTGACCAGGTGCATCAAACACTGCCGGTTCGCCCAGGCGTAATTCGCCGCACAACGCATAGCCGCCAGATACGCCTTCCCCTCCGGGGAATCCACCGGAGCACAGGCCAACTGGCGGTCGGGAACGTTTATGTTGTATTTCTGCGAACAGGAAAGCATCTGCCGCACGTAATCCTCGCAAACCTGATAGCCTAAACCGCGAGAGCCGGAATGTATCATTACCGTAACCTGCCCCAGGTCAAGCCCCAGTTCATCGCAGACCCGGCTGTCGTAGAGTTGATCTATCACCTGCACTTCTATGAAATGATTGCCGGAGCCGAGAGTGCCGGACTGCGCCTTGCCGCGCGTGTAAGCCCGCTCCGAGACCATACCCGGATCCGCCCCCTGGATCGCGCCGTGCTCTTCGGTGTATTCCAGATCTTCCTCAACACCCCATCCTCTTGACACCGCCCAGCCGGCGCCTTTGACCAGCAGTTCCTTTTCCTCGCGCGCGCTGATCTTGATATCGCCTTTGGAGCCTATGCCCGACGGCACGCCGGAAAACAAAGCATAAACCAACTCCTCCTGTATTCCTTTGATATCATCAAAAGAAAGATCCGTCCTTAGCAGACGGATGCCGCAGTTGATGTCGAACCCCACGCCGCCGGGAGAAATTACCCCGCCTTGCTCCGGG
>DIEK01000050.1 GCA_002418595.1 Candidatus Omnitrophica bacterium UBA5776
CCTAAGGGAGGAGCGGGCCGCGGCGTGGTATCGACCTGTTCCTACGAGGCGCGCAGGTACGGCCTGCGTTCCGCTATGCCGATCTCGCAGGCCTATCGAAAATGCCCGCAGGCGGTGTTCCTTCCGGTGGATATGGAGAAATACAGCCTGGTTTCGGAGAAAGTGCTCTCCATTCTGAATTCTTTTTCCCCTCTGGTGGAGCAGGTCAGCATAGACGAAGCGTTCCTTGACATAAGTTCCAGCTATAAACTGCACGGCGCTCCTTATCTGGCTTGCACAGCGATGAAAAAACGGATAAAGGAGGAGACCGGTCTTACCGCTTCAGTGGGGCTCGCGCCGAATAAAATGGCCGCCAAGATAGCTTCGGATCTTTGCAAACCCGACGGGCTGTTGGAAGTTACGGCTCCCGGATTGCGCGAGTTCCTCGATCCTCTGGATGTGGGGCTGTTGTGGGGAGTCGGAGAAAAGACCAAATCATCGCTCAACGCCCTGGGTATCCGCACTATCGGCGAGCTCGGCCGCAAAACGCGGCAGGAATTAACCGGGCTTTTCGGCAGGAACGGGGTTTGGTTCTGGGAGGCCGGACGCGGGATGGACGACAGCGAGGTCGTTCCCGAACGCGAGGCCAAGTCTGTCGGTAACGAAAGCACTTTCGAAGAGGATACCGGGGATAGGAAAACCGTGGAAGGCGAACTTTTCCGGCTTTGCGAACTTGTCTCCGACAGAATGAGGGAAAAAGGCGTGAAAGGTAGGACCGTGACCTTGAAGATACGGCTGGAAGGGTTTCTGACTTATACCCGTTCAAGGACTCTGGCCGAGCCGACCAATTTCACTGAAGACTTGATCAGAGCGGCAAGATATTTATTCGGAGGATTTTCCTGCCGGGGGAAGAAGATCAGGCTCGTGGGCGTCAAGGTCTCCAATCTTTCGGAAGCGGATGAACCCTTGCTTTTCGAGCCGGAAGGCGGGCAGAAACGGGAAAAGGCGCACAAGGCAGTCGACAGGATAAAGAAAAAGTTTGGCAGGGAGTGTATTTCTCAGGCGTCCGGAGCAGTCCTGGAGAAACGCAGATTTTCCACGTAAAAATATGTCGCCGCGAAGATCACGATCTCTATGATAACGGTGGCCAGCGCGGCTCCGGTATAGGAAAAGGCGTTTATCAGCAGGAAGATCAGCGGCAGTCCGAAGAGCGCGGTTGTCACGTGTATCCGCGAATAGAGGCCGGTCCTGCCGCAGACCAGCAGGAATTGTATCCTGAAGGCGTTGGCCGCCACGAAGAAAACGGCGATAAGAAGCAGTCTCAGCGATAATACCGTCTCGTCGTCCGCCCTGCCGCAGGCTATCTCCGTCAGCGGACGAGCGAAAAAGAATATCAACGGCAGGCAGATCAGCGATATGAGCGTGGTGATCAGCTGTATCCTTTTCATCAGAAGGAACGCCTTCATCCTGTTTTTGTGGAATATCCTGCTTAAGCGCGGGAAGATCGCCTGGGAGAAGGAGTAGAGCGGGAACGTCTGCACGGCATTGGCTATCTTCTCCGCCATCGAGTAGAATCCCGTGGCGGTGTTGTTGGTCAGTAGTCCGACCGCGAATACCCTGGTCGTGGTGTAAGCGTTTATGGCGACATTGGAGATGAAAATGTCCCATCCGGCTTGGAGCTGCGAGCGGATGTCCGCGTACCCGGGAAACTTGAAGGAAACCCCGAATTTCTTGAATACTATGTAAAGCCCCAGCACACCGGTTATCATCATTACCCCCGAATTTATCAGCGGCACCAGCAGATAGTCCTGCGGCGTCCTCACGCAGGTGAAGATAAGCAGAGCCAGTATAACTCCCGCCAGTATGTTCAGGTCGGCTATGTGCCGCATTTTTTCCGTCCCCTGGAAGAACCAGACCGGGAAAAGGGTGTTGCCCGCCACCGCGCCGAAGCTTAGCAGGTAAACCGGCCAGTCCCTCCTGAATTTAGGCACGAAATATACGAGCAATCCCAGGGCCAGCAGGCTCAAAACCGCCAGGAGTATCTTAACCGTTATCACGGAGGAGAATACGCAGGAGACCTTGCGGTGTTCTTCCCTGCAGAGGGATATCTCTTTTGTAGCGGATATACCGAAACCATAGTCGGTGATGATGGCGAAATACTGCACGAAGGCCTGGGCGAAAGCGATCAATCCGAATTTTTCCGGGCCTATTATCCGGAAAAGGTAAGGCATTATTATCACCGGTAGGACATAAGTGATAGCCTGCAGAGAGGTGAGGGAGGCGACATTGCTCATGACCACCCTGCGTTCAGCCGGGTGGGCCATTCCGAAGGTCTTTTTTATCAGTTTAATCAGGTAAGGCATATTTTTAAGTAAAAGCATTACCCCGGGCTTGGATCCCGGGGAGCTTCATTTTACAGTCGCCCGGTTGTTTAGTCAAGTCCGGGGACACTATACTTAATTATTGCCGGAAGTGCCGCGTATACTCCGAAAAAAGAAAATCGGGAGTTGAGCGTGCTGCGTGAGTGAGGGGGGGAAGGATCTATGGTATCATTCCCAATGTGCTTACACGGTCTTCTTGTCTTTGCCCTGCAATGATGTTATAATCGCTGCATGATTAAATTCCCCCGCGGTTTTCTCTGGGGCGCGGCGACCTCCGCATATCAGGTGGAGGGGAGTAATTCCGCGTCCGACTGGTGGTTATGGGAGAAAGTGACCGGGCACCGGCAATCCGGCGCGGCCTGCGATCACTATCGTCTTTATGAGCAGGACCTCGATCTCGCGCGCGGACTCTGTCATAACGCGCACCGCCTTTCCGTCGAATGGAGCCGCATAGAACCGCGCGAGGGGAGGTTTTCCCGCAAGGAGCTCAAACATTACCTGGACGTTATTCTTGCGTTGAAGGCGCGCAATATCGAGCCGATGGTCACCCTGCATCATTTCACCAATCCGCTTTGGTTTTCCAGGTCCGGACGCTGGGAGAAGAACAGTTCGGTCAAGCGTTTCCTCAGGTATTGCGAAGAGGTCGTAGGGACACTGGCGAAGCATGTCCATTACTGGATAACCATAAACGAACCTACCGTTTATATTTCGCACGGTTATATCCTCGGGGTCTGGCCGCCGCAGGCGCAGTCATATCTGAAGGCGGTCCGGGTCGAGGAGAACCTGGCGGAGGCGCATATCCGCGCTTACCGTCTCATTCATCGCATTTACGGGAAACAAAACCTGCCGCATCCGGCGGTAAGTATAGCCCAGAACGTCACGGCCTTCGCGCCTTGCAGGCCGCTTCTTAAGGACCGGCTTGCCGCCGCTTTTCGGCATAAATGGTATAATCTCGCTTTCTTGGAGAGGGCCGCTCGAGAGAAGACGCTTGATTTCATCGGGCTTAATTATTATTCCCGCCAACTGGTGCACATGTCAGGCAGCGGTCCGGCCAACTTCGTTTTCGACGTCTGCAAGAAGAACCACCATCCGGTAAAAAAGAATTCACTGGGATGGGATATCTATCCCAAGGGGCTTTACGATATCCTTATGGATATTAAAAGGTACCGTCTGCCCGTGATCATTACGGAAAACGGGATCTGCACTTCCGACGACGCGCTGCGTTGGGAATACATCCGCGGGCACCTGAAAAGTGTTCACCGCGCCGTTTCCGGAGGCGTTAACGTTAAAGGATATCTTTACTGGTCGCTGCTGGATAATTTCGAATGGGACAAAGGGTTTCGTCCGAGGTTCGGATTGATAGGCGTGGATTACAGGACGCAGAAGAGAAGGATACGCAAAAGCGCCGAAGAATTCGCTTCGGTTTGTTCGAGCGGGATCCTGAAGTAGGCGCCGCTCTTTATTTTGCCGGTCGTGGCCCGGGACTGCCTGACATTACGCGCCGGCGGCGGACTTTCTGAGGCTGGAAGAAAATGGATAATAGCGAAAAGAAAACCGGTTGTTTTAACGCCTGCGATTTCCGGCGGCTGGCGGAGATCTCCGGTATATTGGTCTGGGTTACGGACAGCGACGGCAGGTATATTTATGTCAGCCGGGAGGTGTCCGATATACTCGGGATAGAGCCCCGGGAGATCATGGGCCGCAGTGTAAAAGATTTTCTGTTTTTCGGTCCGGAGGAGAAGTACGCGGTATCGATCGCCGCGAAACTGTCCGCCAGGGAGGCTTTTTCCCGTCTTGAGATCGAAGGCCGGCGTAAGGACGGCAGCCAGGTCTTCCTTGAAATAAGCGCTCTTCCCGTGTCGGACGATAGAGGCTGTTTTTGCGGGTTCAGCGGCATAGTCAAGGATATTACCGGATACAAGCAGGCGGAAAACGGACTGCGCAGCAACCAGGAATTCATAAAATCCATAATACAGAATTCCGCCGTGGCTACCTTCGTCATTACCGCCGAGCATAAGGTTATCTACTGGAACAGGGCCTGCGAAGAGCTTACCGGGATCAAAGCCTCCGAAGTGCTCGACACCAATATGCATTGGAAGGCTTTCTACAAATCGCAGCGGCCATGCGTGGCGGACATCATAATAGACGGCAGGGCCGCAGACATGGCCAGGCTTTATCCTGTGCAGTCGCGTTCCGAGTTCGTCGAAGGCGGGCTGCACTCGGAGGGGTGGTACATAAATCTCGGCGGTAAGGACAGGTACATTATTTTTGACGCCGCCCCGATCTTCGACGCAGACGGGAGCGTGGTGGCAGCGATCGAGACTCTGCAGGACATCACGGAGAGCAAGAAGGCGCAGGAAGAGCTTGCCGAGGCATACCGTCAGCTCAAGGTTTATCAGGCTCAGCTTATCCAGGCGGCCAAGATGGACACGGTGGGGACGCTGGCCAGCGGAATCGCGCATGAGGTGAAAAACCCGCTGGCGGTCATCCTGCAGGGGATCGAATATCTTTCCCGTAATATACCGTTCGATAACGAAGAAAACCGTATGGTGCTGGGTTTTATAAGCGAGGCGGTCGGCCGGGCGGACAGGATAATAAAAGGACTACTGGATTTTTCCAGCCTGACCGAGATGCGCATTGAGTCTCAGCCGCTGGAAGCGGTGATAGACAGCGCCCTGCTGCTGGTAAAGAACGCTCTGGACAGGAAAAAGGTCCGGGTCGTTAAAAACCTGGCGCCGGATATGCCCCCGGCCATGATAGACAGGAATAAATTCGAGCAGGTCCTGGTCAATCTTTTTATGAATGCCGTAGATGTTATGTCTGAGCACGGGGAATTGATCATAAGAGGTTACGGGAGCGCGGCCGGTCTGGGAGAAGACGCGGACAGCCGCGCGGCGGTGCTGGAGATAGAAGACAACGGCCCGGGGATACCGGAGGAAAATCTGGAGAAGATCTTCGACCCGTTCTTTACCACCAAGCGCCGAAGAGGAGGCAGCGGTCTGGGGTTATCAATAGTGCGCAACATAATAGATATGCACGGAGGCAGGATCAGCTTGAACAACAGGGTTGGTTCGCGCGGTGTAATAGTTCAAATGGTGCTGGCAGTTTAATCAAACCGCAGAGATCCCCGGCTTATCCAAGGATTAGCCCGGGCTTGAAGCCCGGGGAGTTTCATTCAAAACGAGGGAGGGTATGGTGCCTAAAAAAGTGCTGTTGATAGACGATGAAGCGGCTTTCACTCAACTGGTTAAACTCAACCTGGAGAAGACCGGGAAATACGAAGTGCGGGTGGAAAATCAGGGCGCGATGGGGTTGTCTTCGGCCATACAATTCAAACCGGACATGATATTGCTGGACATCGTGATGCCGGATACGGACGGTTCCGATGTGGCCATGCAGTTGTCCGAGAACAGCATGACCAGGGATATCCCGATAGTCTTTCTGACCGCGATAGTGGAAAAAGAGGAGGTTGACGACAACAATAATGTGATCGGCGGCAGGAAATTCCTTGCGAAACCGGTGAATCTGGCGGAATTGATGAGATGCATAGACTCGTCTGTTAAATGACGGCCTTACCGCGGCGGTAATCATTGACAAACGCCCGCAAAGATCTATAATAATATAAAGAGTTAATAATCGGCGGCCCGCGTTGGAAGGAATAAATCCGGGACCTTAAAAAAACGGGACTAAAGCCTTTTGGGGGCGAAGTTCCGTTAACGGCGCCGCAAGACGCCATAAAACCTTCGCTTTCAGGAGCGGAGGTTTTTGTTTTTTTTAAGGCAGGGCGTTCTCCCGCCCGCCGCAAAAAAGGGAGCAGGCGCATGGTCCTCATCAGGAAGGTCCCGGATACCGGGGAGAAACTAAGCATACTTTCACGCGATTCGCAGTATGATCTTGCCTGCGCCTGCGCCACCCGGGAGGACGAGCACCGCCGGCGTTCCAAAGACGGCAAATGGATATATCCGGTGACGCTGCCCGGCGGAGGGACGACATTTCTTTTCAAGACGCTCCTCTCCAATCAATGCGTTAACGACTGCAAATACTGTCCGCTGCGCGCCGGTTCTCCGGCCGCGCGTTGTTCCCTGGCGCCGGAAGAGGCCGCCAGGGTGTTTTTCTCGTATTACAGAGCGGGAAAGGTCAGCGGTCTTTTCTTGAGCAGCGCGGTCTGCGGCAGTCCGGACGCCAGCATGGAGAATATCAACCGGGTTGCTCTTTTATTGCGCAGGGAGCGTTTCAGGGGTTACATACACCTGAAGATAATCCCCGGTGCTTCGGAGAACGCTATCAGACAGAGTCTTTCTTTGGCCAGCGCGGTTTCTCTGAATATAGAAACGGCCGGGGATGGGAATTTCAGGCATTTCGGCAAAGGCAAGGATTACATTAAGGATATAATCAGGCCGCTGGAATTCATCAGTCGTTTCAGGCGCAACTGTTCCGGCGGACGCAGGATCAAACAGACCACGCAGTTCGTGGTGGGCGCTTCCCGGGAGACGGACGAAGAGATTATCGGCTGTTCTTCCCGGCTATACGGGAGACTGGGGCTGTCGAGGATATATTTCAGTTCTTATCAGAGGGGAGAAGGCGATCCTTCTTTGCCCGGAGAGAGTTCCTCATACAGCAACGAGGAAATGCTGACGCGTGAGCACCGGCTTTACCAGGCGGACTGGCTGATGCGTAAATACGGGTTTCGCGTCGAGGAGATACCTCTGGGGCCGGATGGGAATCTTTCCCTGGATGCCGATCCTAAAGCGGTGTGGGCGCGCAGGCATCCGGAATTCTTTCCGGTAGAGGTGAACAGCGCCTCTGCGTCGCGGCTGCTGCGCGTGCCCGGACTGGGGCTGACGGCGGTGGAGAGGATAATGCAGTTGAGGCGGGAAGGCGTAAGGCTGCGTTCCCTTGCGCCCGCGGTTAAACGCGGAAAAATAATGAAGCAGGCGGAGAAATATGTTGTTTTTTAATCCCCTCGCCCAAAGATCTTCGGGTTCAAGGATAGTATGCTAAAATTGTTCTGTTGTTTTCTTATTCTGCAAATCGTCTTTTCTCCGGCGTCTTCCTTTGCGTCCGCGTCGCCGCGTCGCGGCCTTTTCGTTTCGGTGATCCAGGATCCGCCTGTGCTCTCAAACCGGGCGGATATGGAAAGACTGCTGGACTTCGCGGTGAAAGCGCGCATAAACATTCTTTTCGTGCAGGTCTATCGGGCGGGCCGGGCGTGGTTTCCTTCCCGCGGCGCCGACGCGTCTCCTTATTATGAATGTCTGGATAAAGCCGGAGTCGATCCGCTCGCGTTCCTGATAGAAGAGGCGCACAAAAGAGGGATAGAGGTGCACGCCTGGATGAATATGCTTAGCCTTAGCCGCAACGAAAACGCGTTTTTTCTGCGTAAATACGGAACGGGCGTGTTGACCAGGAACATTCTGCCCAAGAAAGGCCTGCGCGACTACCGGATAGACGGCCAGTATTTTCTGGAGCCGGGCGACCCCAGGGTGCGCGAAGAACTTTGCGATATCGTGGAAGAAGCGGCGCGTTATTATCCGGCACTGGACGGCATACAACTTGATTACATCCGTTATCCCGATTCCAGGCCTTTCTACGGGCATACGTCGGCCAACGAGGAGCGCTTCAAGAAAGAGACCGGGATAGAGTCGATAACGGAAGATAACAGGCAGTGGCGTGCATGGAAACGCGCCCAGGTAACAGATCTGCTGGACCTGCTCGTCAGGAGGATCCGTTCAGTCCGGCCCGGGATCAAGGTCTCGGCCACCGGCTGCGCTCCTTACTGTCGCGCCTATGAAGAGGCGTTCCAGGATTGGCCTTCCTGGTTGTCCCGCGGGACGGTGGATTTCGTGACCTTGATGGATTATTCTCCTTATCCGCGGGAATTCAAGAAGTGTATTCTTGAACTAAGGGATAAGTTCTCTTCCTGGGATAAGGTCACTATCGGTATAGGCGCTTATAAACTGGTCGGCTTGCCGTTGACTTTCAGCGAAGAACTGGATTATTGCCGCCGGGAGAGGGGATTGTCGTATGCCGTTTTTCATTACGGCAGCCTGCTGGAGGACCCGGCGATTGCCGGGTTGATGGCCGCAGAGCATTGACGCGGCGGAAATACCATTTGACAAATCTCCCGGGAGCAGTATAATACCAAAGTGGATATTCATGGTGGAGTT
>DIEK01000116.1 GCA_002418595.1 Candidatus Omnitrophica bacterium UBA5776
GCAAGTGGCTGATCGCAAAAAAAGGTTTCAAATGGTTTGAGGAGAGATTCCTTCATTATCTGACGCCGGTTTCAATCGGCGCGTTGTTGCTTACTCTGATCCTGCTGTTTTCTTTCAAGGGCGAGCTGATTATTAACCAGCCGCAGATTATCTTCTTGATCGCGATACCGCTTTTTATCCAGACCTGTATTATTTTCGCGATAACGTACGCTTTGGCGAAGTGGCTTAATTTGTCCTATCGGGACGCGGCGCCGTCGGCGTTGGTCGGGGCTAGTAATCATTTTGAGGTAGCAATTGCTACCTCAACAATTCTTTTTGGGTTGTCGTCCGGGGCATCACTAGCCACGGTTGTGGGTGTGCTTATCGAGGTTCCGGTGATGCTGATGCTGGTTAAGTTTTGCTTGAGAACGCAGAAATTATTCGGAGGCCAGCATGGATAAAAAGCGAGTTTTATTTGTCTGTATCCATAATTCGGCTCGTAGTCAAATAGCGGAGGCATTCCTTAAGAAATATGGAGGCGATCGTTTTGAAGTGGAAAGCGCAGGGATTGAGCCGGGCAAACTCAATCCTATTGCGGTTGAGGCAATGCAGGAAGCCGGGATCGATATTTCCCGCAACAGGACCAAAAGCGCCTTTGATTTTTACAAGCAGGGCAAGCAGTATGATTATGTCATTACTGTTTGTGATGAATCTCAGTCCGGCGCGTGTCCGGTTTTCCCGGGGAAGGGGGAGAGGCTCCATTGGGGTTTCCCGGATCCGTCAAGTTTCGCTGGAACGCATGACGAAAAGCTGAAAAAGACCCGAGAAGTCAGGGGCCAGTTAGAGGCCAAGATAAAAGATTGGTTGAAGGGGGTATGATTTCACTTAAATAAACTTGTTTTATCTGGTAAAATAGCTTTCAGGCGATGGGGTTCGCCGATAACCGCCTCAACAGGCTGATAACTTCTACTAAAAGAAAGGAGGTATCGGTTTATGTTGAGGTTTTTTATTATAAGGTTAGGCGGCGCGATCGGGACAATCCTGTAATGCCACGGGTTTAGCAAGAGTTCTTTAAGATGAAATTCTGCTCTTTGATTCAATGGTTTAACGCTTCTAAATACTGATTCGTCGTCAGATTGCCGAGCGATTGATGCGGATAGCCGGTATTGTAGTCGTAAACTCATTTGTAATGAAATAGAGGGGGGCAAATGAAATATCTAATCGCAGGGTTTATTACGTGCCTGGCCGTCGTTTTTATTTGCGGCGGGACGTTAGCACAAGGAGGAAAGCCGATGAAAGTTGATAACAATGCTATATATGAATTACCGCCGTTACCTTATCCGCCGGAGGCATTGGAGCCGGTAATTTCCGCCAATACTTTGAGCTTTCATTACGGCAAACATCACAAGGGATATGTTGATAACTTGAATAAACTTATAGCAGGAAGCGAGTTGGCCGGCCTGTCTCTGGAGAACATTATTACCGAGACCGCCGGTAAACCGGACAAAGCAGCGATCTTCAACAATGCCGCCCAGGTATGGAACCATAGCTTTTATTGGAAGTGCCTGATTCCCGGAGGAAGTTCCATTCCGGCGGCATTACAGGCAAGAATCGAAGAGTCATTCGGCAGTGTTGAGGCCTGTAAAAAGGAATTAAGCGCCGCGGCTGTCAGCCAATTCGGCAGCGGTTGGGCCTGGCTTGTGCTGGATGGAGATAAGCTTAAGGTCATTAAGACCGCTAATGCCGATTCACCGTTAACTAGGGGAATGAAGCCGTTATTGACTATTGATGTCTGGGAGCATGCCTATTATCTGGATTATCAGAACCGCCGTCCGGAGCATGTCAACGCCATAATTGAGAAATTGCTTAACTGGGAATTCGCGGCAGCCAACCTGGGTAAATAATATTTAGGGGAATGGGCGTTAGAAGTGCCGAAATCATGTCTCTTGAGCCTATTGCCGTTGTGCCGGCCCCTGTATAATTCTTACAGATAAACAGGTTGCGATCATAGCGCTGATCCTTACACAGGAGCAGCGCTATTTTTATGTCCCGGGGGTTAAAGGCTTTAGGGATGTTTTGTATCGGCGCCTTCAAATTAGGTAGCAATACTAAATTTTTCATATTATAATCTTTTTATCAACCCGCAGAAGTCCCGGGCTTTCAAGCCGGATTTAGCACCTTGGCTAATTGGAAAGCCAAGATAATTAATTGACAATTATTTCTACCGCAAGAAATTCAATAAGCCGTTTTTTTATAATCCTATCGAAGAGTTAAGGCAGGCGAGATGGCGCTTTTAGTCAAAGACAGGGTTTCCTCTACTGTTATACGCATGGCTGTTCCGATGTTAGCCGGGACATTTGCCATGAACGCGTATAATTTGGTCGATACCTGGTTTGTGTCGCGGCTTGGTACCAACGCCCTGGCGGCAATGTCATTCACGTTCCCGGTTGTTATGCTTCTTGGTTTTATTATGCGCGGGCTGGGGACCGGGGCGATGACAGTAGTGGCGCATGCCTTAGGCAGGGGGAAACAGAAGACCGCCGCGCGCATTACGACGCATGCGGCTTTTTTGTCTTCAAGCGTAGCCTTGGCCTTAACAGTAATCGGGCTCTTGACGATCAAGCCGGTCTTTATGCGTTTGGGCGCAGAAGGGCAGACCTTCGTGATGACGCAGCAATATATGTCGATCTGGTATTATGGATTGGTTCCCAGGGTCTTGCATATGATGTTCGCCGATGTCATTATCGGTACCGGCCACACTAAGGCAGTCAGTTTTCTTATGGTTTTTGGCACCGTGTTGAATTTTATCCTTGACCCTATTATGATCTTCGGGTTGTGGGGGTTCCCGAGTATGGGGATAAGGGGAGCGGCGCTGGCTACAGTTATTTCCGAAACTCTCATATTGATCGCGGTATTCCTATTTGTCCATAGAAGGTATCACCTAATCGTTTTTGCTTCGCATTCGCTTGGCCGTATTGCGGCTTCCTGGCGCAGGATCCTGTATATCGGTGTCCCCACTACATTAAGCTCTGTCCTGGTCCCGTTATCTGCGATGATCGTGATCAAGATAGTCTCCGGGTTTGGCGAGGCCGCGGTTGCCGCCGTGGGGGTTGCCAGCCGCATCGAGATGTTTGCGTTCATGGTCCCTATGACCGTAGGGATGTCCTTAGTCCCGTTTGTTGCCCAGAATTACGGGGCCGGGCGTTTTGACCGGATAAAGACTGTGCGCAAAGGTGCGATGTTCTTTGCGCTTAGTTTCGGTTTTATTATTGCAACGGTTTTTTTATTTGTCGCGCGGCCCCTGGGCAAACTGTTTTCTTCCGATCCCGAAGTGATCAATATCCTGGCACGCTACATTTACACTACTTGTTTTGGCTATGGTTTCCTGGAAGTGCATCGTTATGCTACTTTCTGTTTTACCGGGATACATAAACCGCTTTTTTCGGCTTCGCTGACCGCGATCCGCGTGGTTGTCTTGATGATACCCCTGGCCTATTTCGGCGCGAGGCTCTTTGGCATCAACGGTATTTTTTGGGGCAGGCTGCTGACAGATATACTGTCCGCTGTTATAGGAATTATATGGACAGGCAGGATCATTAAGAAAGTCGCCGGCAATTCTTATGTTCAATAAAATGCGTGAACTTGATAAAAAATCCGTAATGACATATTGGAAATCTGTCTTTATTTTCTGGTTCATTGCGCCGCTGTTCCTGTTTTTCCCGGCCGATTCCCAGGCCCGGGATACAGGTAAAATAGATGTTGCCGATATGGATATGGGAAGGGCATTGCTTGATAAGTATAGTTTTATGGCCCAGCCTTACAGTTTCTATTACTTCCATAATATGGATAAACTGGGTTTTGAGTTGGACTGGGTGTATAGAAGAGGGGAAGTTTTTATCCTTAAAGAACCTAAGGAGATTTTTACGACAGGCTACACTTTTGGCGGCAAGCATTATAGTCTGGAAGATTATTTTAAGAGAAATTTCGTCCTGGGGTTTCTGGTCCTTCACGATGATCAAATTATACTTGAGAAATATTTTCACGGGGCGCTTTCCCGATCGCATTTTATCTCCAATTCAGTTGTCAAATCCTTTATATCTATTCTGATCGGTATCGCTGTCGAAGAAGGGAAGATAAAAAATGTTAACGACCCGGTTACGCAATATCTCCCTTATCTTGCAAACAGCGGTTTCAGGGAGGTTAGCATCAAGGATCTTTTACAGATGTCCTCCGGAGTCCAATGGGATGAAGAGGATTATTTAAAGCCCGGCTGCGATTTTAATCGTTATGTGCCCGCCTGGCTGCGCGGAGAAACTTCTCTTAAGGATCTGGCGGTTTCCTGTAAGACTAAAGAGAAGCCCGGAGAACGGTTCCAATATAAAAGTATTGATACCGAAGTGTTGGGGCAGGTTCTCGAAGCGGCAACCGGAATGCCCTTAAATAAGTATTTAGAAGAGAAACTTTGGGGTAAAATCGGGGCAGAGAGTAATGCGTTCTTTTGCCGCGGCAAGACGCAACCTCAAACTCCCGCCGCAGTCGGGTTTAACGCCACGCTTCGGGATTACGGACGATTTGGCCTGATGGTTATGAATAACGGGAGGCTGGCGAGCCAAAAGTTTATAGATGAGAGATGGATACAGGATTCTACTACGCCGGCAGGCATATCCTGGCAGCCGCAATCTGCGGGGCCCAACGATGAGTTCTCGGAAAATATGGGTTATGGTTATCAATGGTGGCTGATACCCGGAGAAGACCATGTTTTTATGGCCCTCGGTATTTATGGACAGGCGATCTATATTAATCCCAAACGTCGGATTGTTATTGTGCAGTCCAGTGCCTGGCCTAATCCGGATAGCGAAGACAATTGGGATGAAATGATCAAGGTTATGGAAACAATCGCCCGCAAAGTGAGTCCCTAAAAGAAAGGAATTTTATGCTTTTCAATCATTTAGCGAGAAAATTAGCCGTCGTTTTTGTTTATCTTTTAATGATTCTTTCGGCCCAAGTTCGCGCGGAAAATCTGACGCAAACAATCTGGGATGAAAATCAAGGATTTTATCAAAAGATACTGGATCTGCCGTTTAATCAAAAGGTCTCGGACGGCACGCTTGATGAAAAAATATTCAAGAATTACATCATACAGGATTATATTTTTCTCCAGAATTTTAAAAAGGTTTACGGGATACTCTTGTCAAAAGCCCCGGACCGGAAGAGTTCGGCATTCATAACTGATTTGATGAAAGGGGTCGATGAAGAAATCGAAGCTGTGCATGCGATATATTTTAAAAAATTCGGCGTGACGAAAGAGGAATTATCAGGCGCTCTTCCTAATCCAGGCACGGAACTTTACAATTCATACCTGGTGGAAGTCGCTACACTGGAGCCGTTCCAGGTCGGATTGATCGCTACCTTGCCGTGCAATTGGATTTATTATCAGGTTGGGGTCGATATGAAGAAGAGGGGGCAGGCAGGCGGCAATAAATATCAGGAATGGATTGACGCCTACGGATCAGAGACTTGGGAGAAAAGTGATGCCAAGGCTTTTGTCGATCTGGTCGAGTCTTACATGAAGAATGCCGCGCCCGCGGACAGAGAAAAGATGAGGAAGGCGTATGAAACCGCGATGAAGTTGGAATATATGTTTTGGGACGAAGTTTACCGGCAGCCAATATAGAGGCATGGAGCGGAAGTCCCGCACTTGTTTTACAAAGACTATTATCCATCCTTCACGGTGTTCCGGCTATAAGCTTTTTCTACGGCTGGTGGATAGAGAAAGGATGTCATGATTAAAACCAGAATAATCTGCACGCTCGGGCCGAGTTCCTCGAGCCGGACAATACTCAGGAAGATGATGCTTGCGGGGATGGACGTGGGGCGCCTGAATTTCTCCCATGGCAAACCGCAGGAATTACTTCATAAAATAAGTCTCATCCGGTCCCTGAATTCCAAATACCGCAGGCGCATAAAACTTCTCGGGGACCTGCAGGGGCATCGCGTAAGGATAGGCGAACTTTCGGGGCCAGTAGAGCTTGCTAAACGAAAAGTATTCTGGCTTACCCGGCAAAGAATAAAGGGGACTTCAGAGAAGGTATCTTTTGATTACCCGGGTCCGTTGAAGGCCATAAAAAACGGGTACTCGATATTCATAGACGACGGGAATATATGCTTGGAGGTCATCGGCAGGACGAGAAACAGCCTGAAGACAAAAGTAATCGTCGGCGGATTGCTGAAAGCGCATAAAGGGGTAAATATCCCGCAGGCAAGGCTTGAGTTCGGCGGCAAGCCGGATGGCAGTGCTTTGGCTTCCGATAGCCGAAGCCATATCAGCCGGAAGGATGCGGAGGATATAATTTTCTGCGAAAAAAATGGCATTGAGTATATAGCGCAGTCGTTCGTGCGCACCGGCAAGGATATACTGGAGGTAAGAAAAATACTTGCCCCTGCTTCGCGGTGCCGGATCATCGCTAAGATAGAGTGCCGGGAAGGCATAAAGAATATCGACGAAATAATCAAGGTCTCCGACGGAATTATGATAGCGCGGGGGGATATGGGGGTATCGTTACCGATATACGAAATCCCCGTCATACAGAAGATAATCATCAGAAAATGCAACCGCGCGGGGAAATTTGTCATTACTGCCACGCAGATGCTTGAGAGCATGACCGAGAATCTCCGGCCTACGCGCGCGGAGGCGACGGATGTGGCCAACGCGGTATTGGACGGGACGGATTTTGTGATGCTTTCCGCCGAAACCGCCACAGGCCGGTATCCGGTTGAGACAGTGGCTATGATGAACAATATCATCAAGTTTACCGAGAATTTTAAAAGGACGCAGAAGGCTTGTGGATAGGATGGTGTTTGCGGAGAGAGCTTTAGCCCGGAGGAGTTCCCGGGGAAAGAGAAAAATTTAGAATTGTTTCCCCATGAGCAAAACCGGCAATAGCAGTCTCCTTGTATAATGGCGGAGTTTACTGACCAGGGCCGCGCAAGCGGTTATAGGTCTTCGTATGTCTCTGTTCCCGTAAGAGTTAGCGCTGAACTTACAGGTCAAAAAGGTCAAAAAATGTATTATTATTGACAAATAATTTAAATAGAGGTAAATTAATAAAACCGCAGAAATCCCCGGCTTTCAAGATTTCTTAGGTTAACGGTAATTATTAATCCCCTGAGTAATATTCGACAAAGAAGTCCGGGTTTATTCTAAAAGGACTCTTTTTTTTATGCCGAAAGTGCCTAAAAAATAGGCACAGCAAGAAAGTAAACCAACCTTCTCACTTAAGGATAAATATGAAGATAATTACTAAAGAAATTCTTGCGGATTGCCAGGGAACGCGGGTAGTAAAGCTTACCGTTCACGCGCCGGATATCGCCGCCAAAGCCAGGGCAGGCCAATTCGCGATGCTTATGGTCAAGGAAGAGGGGGAAAGGATCCCGCTTACTGTTGTAGAGACCGATCCGCAAAAAGGCACGATAACGCTTATTCTTCAGGAAATAGGATTGACCACAAAGTTCCTGGGCCGGATGGAACCCCAGGATTCGCTCTATTCTATTGTCGGTCCACTGGGCCATCCCACGCATATAGCAAAATACGGCCGAGTAATACTTATAGGCGGGGGCGTGGGCATCGCGGAGATTTATCCGGTTGCCAGGGCGCTTAAAATCGCGGGCAATCAGGTAACTGCGATCATCGGCGCGCGCACCAAGGAGTTATTGATACTTGAACAGCAGCTAAAAGAAACTTGCGATGAATGTATCGTGATGACCGACGACGGCTCTTATGGCCGCAAGGGAGTGATCACGGTGGGCATCGAGGATGTGCTCAGGCGGGAACCCGTTCACCTGGCCGTGGTCATCGGGCCGGCGGTGATGATGAAGTTCACCGCCCTGCTGACCAGGAGATATGACGTTCCGACCATCGCCAGCTTGAACACCATCATGGTGGACGGAACTGGCATGTGCGGCGCCTGCCGGGTGTCGGTCGGCGGCAAGACCAAATTCGTTTGCGTCGATGGTCCCGAGTTCGATGCCCACCAGATCGATTATGACGAGATGATCCAGCGGCTGAATACCTACAAGGCGGAAGAAAAGATATCGTTCGACGGCTATTTGCAGTCGACGTCATAAAGGAGAGGCCCCATGCCGGTCGATGCCCAGGATTTGCAAGCCGACAGGAACCAGGAATGGCGGAACGAATTGCGCGGCAGGCTCAGTGCCAAGGAAAGGAGTGCGCTGCCCCGCGTCAGGATGCCCGAGCTGGATGCGCGGGAAAGAAGCAAGGACTTCCGGGAAGTCAATACCGGCCTGAACGAGGAGATGGCGGTTCAGGAGGCAAGGCGCTGCCTGGACTGCGCCGCGCCGACCTGCATTTCCGGTTGCCCGGTGAACATCAACATCCCCGGTTTTATCAAGCTGATCGAGAAGGGGGATTTCGCTGCGGCGGCCAGGAAACTGAAGGAGACCAACGCCCTGCCCGCCGTCTGCGGACGGGTTTGCCCTCAGGAGGTCCAGTGCGAGGCCAACTGCGTGTACCAGAAGATGAAGAAACCTCCGGTGGCCATCGGCTATCTCGAACGGTTCGCCTCGGATTGCGAGCGCCT
>DIEK01000055.1 GCA_002418595.1 Candidatus Omnitrophica bacterium UBA5776
GCTCGGCATGGAAGCGCTTCTGGATATCCTTCAGGCCGAATGAATATCCCGGCTTTGAAGGCGCTTAGAGAACAACTGGCGGCTTGCGGCGGCGGCGCCATGCTTTTCACCGGCCCCGCGAATGTATCTTATCTTTGTTCCTATCCCTGCCGTGATTCTTTCCTGCTGGTCAGCTCAAAAGAGTGCTTTTATTTCACCGATTTCCGATACTTTGAGGAGTTTTCCCGCGCAATAAAAGGCTGCCGGATAATACAGGTGGAATCTTCGCTTTCCGCTTCGGTGCAGGCCGTCTGCCGCAGGCTTAAGCTACGCAGGCTCGCTTTCGAACCGGAACACCTGACATATCTCTATTATAGCCGTCTTTCCGCCGCTTTGGGGCAGGGCACGGAATTGTTTCCCTTACCGGGTATGGCGGAGGGATTGCGCAGGGTCAAAACCGCCCAGGAAATGACGAAAATAAGGGAGGCGGTCCGTATCGCGGCCGCGGCGCTGCGCAGGGCTTCGCGCATGCGCCTGGCCGGAAGAAGCGAAACAGATGTCGCTTTTGAGCTGGAATCATATATGCGCGGACTGGGAGCGGAACGGCCGGCGTTCGACATCATAGTCGCCTCGGGGCCAAATTCCAGCAAGCCGCACCACCTTACTTCAGGGAGAAAAATACTTAAGAACGAACCGGTGCTGGTGGATATAGGAGCCGAATACCAGGGCTACAAATCCGACTTGACAAGGGTTTTCTTTTCGGGTAAAATTACTCCTCTTGAGGCAAAAGTGTATGAAATCGTGCTGACTGCGCGGGAAAAAGCGCTGGAAGCGGCGGCAGCCGGCGTTCCGGCCTGCGAGGTGGATGCCGCCGCGCGCAGGTATATCGCCGACAGCGGATACGGCAGGTATTTCGGGCATAGCCTGGGACACGGGGTGGGACTCGACGTCCATGAACTTCCGCGTATCTCGAAGAACGAGAACGGCTGGCTTTTGCCGGGAATGGTCTTCACGCTGGAACCGGCGGTTTACCTGCCGGGGAAGTTCGGCATCAGGATAGAGGATATGGTTTTAGTGACCGGGAAAGGAACGGAGGTACTTAGTGGCGATCTCGATAAATGAATTCAAGAACGGCTTGACCGTTCTGGTGGACAATATAGTTTACGCGGTCCTGGAATTTCATCACGTCAAGCCCGGCAAAGGCGCGGCCTTCGTGCGGGTCAAACTGCGCAACGTCAAGAACGGCAACGTTCAGGAGATGACCTTCCGCGGAGACGAAAAGATAGAGGAGGCTTACATAGAAGAACGCAAGCTCCAGTACCAGTATGCCTCAGGCGGGATGTTTTATCTCATGGACCAGGATAATTATGAAGAGATCAGCATAAACGAGAAAGATATGGGGGACAAGGTCAAGTTCCTCCTGGACAACATAGAAGTTACCGCATGTTTCTTCAAGAACGAAGTGCTCACCGTTAATCTCCCCAATTTCATCGAAGTCAGAATAAAACACACCGAGCCCGGCATCAAGGGCGACACCGCGAAGAGCGGGACCAAACCGGCCGAGATAGAAACCGGAACCATGGTCCAGGTCCCTCTTTTTATCGAGATAGGCGACACCATAAAAGTCGATACCCGCAGCGGCGGATACGTGGAACGTATAAACAAGTGAAGCCGCGCTCCGGAAAGGCAGGTGCCAGATGAACATCAAAGAGATCAAGGATATGGTAAGCCTGATGAACGAGAACGGTCTTATGGAGTTGGAGATCGAAAAGGAAGGCATGCGCATCCGGCTCAAGAAAAGCGGCCCGGCTCCCGAAGGCTATTCCGGCCCCATACTCATCGAGAAGGAAAAGACAGCAGAGGCCCCGCAGGTCAAAGAGGCCCAGGTTTCCGCCGGGAAGGCTCCTGCCGGAAATACCATAGAAATAAAATCTCCCATGGTAGGGACTTTTTACAGGGCGCCGTCTCCCGAAGCGCCGCCTTACGTGGAGGTCAACCAGCCCCTGGAAACGGGGCAGGTGATCTGCATCATAGAAGCGATGAAATTGATGAACGAGATAAAATCCGAGATAAAGGGAAGGATCGTGCAGATCCTGGTGGACAACGCCGAACCGGTAGAATTCGGCCAGCCTTTATTCCTTATCGAACCCGTCTAAAAAACCGCGCCGATGTTCTCTAAAATACTGATAGCCAACAGGGGCGAGATAGCCCTGCGCATAATCCGCGCCTGCCGCGAGCTGGGTGTGAAGACCGTCGCCGTTTTCTCCGAGGCCGACAGGAATTCCCTGCACGTGCGCATGGCGGATGAAGCGATCTGCATCGGCAAGGCCGCCAGCGTCGGCAGTTATCTCAATATTCCCGCGATCATCAGCGCGGCCGAGATAACGGACGTGGAGGCGATACATCCGGGTTACGGTTTTCTCGCGGAAAACCCGCATTTCGCGGAGATCTGCGAATCCTGCAAGATAACCTTCATCGGCCCGACGACCGACAACATACGCCTGATGGGCGACAAAATGGCGGCGCGCCTTTCCATGCAAAAGGCCGGCCTGCCGATCGTTCCCGGCAGCACTGCGGTGATCGAGAAGAAAGAAGAAGCGGTCAAGATCGCCAAAAAGATCGGCTATCCGGTGATCATCAAGGCATCCTCCGGCGGCGGCGGCAAGGGGATGCGCATCTGCCATAACGATATAAGCCTGATGAGCAGCCTGATGGTTGCCCAGCAGGAAGCGGACAGTAATTTCGGCAACCCCAACGTTTACATAGAGAAATACATCGAGAAACCGAGGCACGTCGAGATACAGCTTCTCGCCGATAAATACGGCAAGACCGTTTATCTGGGCGAGCGCGACTGCAGTATCCAGCGCCGCCACCAGAAGCTCCTGGAGGAGTCGCCGTCCCCGGCGATAGACGGCAGATTGCGCAAGCGTCTCGGGGAACTGGCGGTGAAGGGCGTAAAATCCGTGAATTACGTCAGCGCCGGAACGATGGAATTCCTGCTTGACGCGCGCAGCAATTTTTATTTTATGGAGATGAATACCCGTATCCAGGTCGAGCATCCGGTCACCGAGATGGTTACCGGCATAGACCTGATAAAAGAGCAGTTCAAGATCGCCTGCGGAGAACGTCTTTCGGTGCACCAGGAAGAGATAAAGATCAACGGCGCCGCCATAGAGTGCCGCATAAACGCGGAAGACCCGGACAAGAACTTCCTGCCCTGCCCGGGGAAGATCGAGACTCTGCTGCTGCCCGGAGGGCCGGGCGTCAGGGTGGATACTCATATATACCAGGGATACGAGATCAGCCCGCATTACGATTCGCTGGTCGCCAAGATTATCGCGCACGGCAGGAACCGCCAGGAGGCGGTCAAGGTAATGCAGCGCGCCTTGAGCGAGTTGTCCATCGGCCCGATCAAGACGACAATCCCGTTCCACCAGCGCCTGCTGGAGAATACCTTGTTCCTTAAAGGGGACGTTTCCACCCATTTCGTGCAGGATATGTATAAAGAAGCCAAAGCGGAGGAGTGATGCACAAAGAAGAATCCACACTCGACCTGGGGACGATAAAGATACACAAGAACGTGATCGCTTCCATCGCGTCCCTCGCCGCCCTGGAGATCGAAGGGGTCAGGAAGATAGGCAAAGACTTTAAAATGGGCTTTTGGGAGATGGTGGGCAGGAGAAGTTATTCTTCCGTAAAGGTGATGTTCGAGAAAAACGATGAAGTCTGCGTTGAACTTCCGCTGGTGATCAGATATAACTTTAACGTGCCGGAGGTTGCCAATAAAGTGCAGGAGAATGTCCGTAACGCCCTGGAAAAAATGACTAATCTCACCGTCAGGAACATAAACGTAGCGGTGCAGGGCATTGAAAAGGATGAGGCAGCTTCAAGGCAGTCATAAGAATTCATCCTGCAGTCGGATGAGAATGGGAGGGGCCAAATGAGGTTCTTTAATTCGCTGGGGATAGTTTTTTACGCTACGGTCCTTAGTATCATAGGCGCCGGTCTTATCGTCTATTCTTTCAATCTTCTCCAGCCGGCGCAGATAAGCGACGTGCTTGTTTACCTGCAGTCGGGGTTGAACACCCGGCTGATCGTCGGACTTTCCGGCCTGCTGCTTATTCTTATCAGCTTTTCTTTCGCCCAGCTCATCCTGGGGCGTTTTCAGAGCGAAAAGACGATCGCTTTTACCACCCCTTCGGGAGAAGTGACCGTGGCGTTGTCGGCGGTGGAGGACCTCATCCGCAGGATAGCCGCTCTTCTGCCCGAAATACGCGAACTGCGCCCGGACGTCATCGCCGGGAAAAAGGGGCTTATGGTTGACCTGCGGGTGATCCTGAGATCCGAGGCCAATATCCCGGAACTGACCGCCAGACTGCAGGATTTGACCAAATCCAAGATACAAAGCGCCCTGGGCATAGAAGAACAGATAAGTATACGCATACATATCGCCAAGATAATCACCAGCGAAGAAAAGGATAAGAAACGCAAGTCGCAGTCCGGAGCCGAGCCGATGGAACAGCAGGCCGGTCTGCCTTACGGAGGATACGGGAGATTATAAAGCCCCGGGGAGCTTCATAAAAGAGCAATGACGCAAAAGACAAAACTAAAACGTTGACAATAAAAAGCGGAATACCTACTAAAAGAGCATGGAGGACAGGGAAATGAAGAAAGTGGGAATACTTACCGGAGGGGGAGATTGCCCGGGGCTGAATCCCGTTATCAGGGCGGTAGTGCGCAAAGGCCTGCTGGAAGGATATGAAATAATCGGTATCAGGAACGGATGGAAAGGCCTGATAGAGAACGACACGATGCCTTTGACCATAGATACCGTTTCCGGTATCCTGCCCAAGGGCGGCACCATTCTTGGGACCAGCCGCACCAACCCTTACAAAAAAGAGAACGGAGTGGAGAAGGTCAAGGAAAATTTCTCCAAACTGGGACTGGACGCGCTGATAGCGGTGGGAGGCGAAGATACCCTGGGGGTGGCGGCTAAACTCTTCAAAGACGGCATAAACAACGTGGTGGGAGTGCCCAAGACCATAGATAACGATCTCTCCTGCACCGATTATACCTTCGGTTTCGACACGGCGCTTAACGTCGCCACCGAGTGCATAGACCGTCTGCATACCACGGCGGAGAGCCATCACAGGATAATAGTCGCCGAGGTGATGGGAAGACACGCCGGATGGATAGCGGTCGAATCCGGGATCGCCGGCGGCGCGGACGTGATACTCATCCCGGAAGTGCCGATAGACCTCGATGAGGTCTGCGCTATAGTAAATAAGCGTCATCAAAGGGGAAAGACCTTCAGCATAGTCGTCGTGGCGGAAGGCGCCCAGTTCAAGGAAGGGACGTTCGTCACGCAGGAACAGAAGCTTGACGATTTCGGCCATGTGCGGCTGGGAGGCATCGGAGAGAAGCTCGGCCAGGAGATCGAAAAGCGCACCGGGTTCGAAACCAGGGTGAGCGTGCTGGGACACATACAGCGTGGCGGTTCCCCGACCGCGTTCGACAGGGTCCTGGGCACCCGGTTCGGGGTGAAGGCCGTCGAACTGCTGAAAGAGAAGAAATTCGGCCGCATGGCGGCCCTTTCCGGCAATAAAATAGTGGATGTGCCGCTCGGCGACGCCGTCAAGGAGTTGAAGACCGTGGATAAAGAGTTTTACGATATCGCCAAAGTTTTCTTCGGGTAGAGAGATGAGAGAACAGATAAAAGACATTTTCCTGGAAAGCATACGTATCAAGGAAGAGATGATGCGCAACGAGATCCCGCGCATAATCGAAATAGCGGAAATGGCTATTTCCAGCCTGAAGAGAGGCGGAAAGCTCCTCATATTCGGCAACGGCGGTTCGGCAGCCGACAGCCAGCACATCGCAGCGGAGTTCGTGGGCAGGTTTCAGAAAGACAGGCCCGCACTGCCGGCTTTGTCGCTGACCGTCAACACTTCGGTGCTCACCGCGGTCGCGAACGATTACAGCTACGAAACAGTCTTCGCGCGCCAGATAGAAGCCCTCGGCCATAAGAACGACCTGGCCCTCGGCATATCGACAAGCGGCAAGGCAAAGAACGTGGCCGCCGCAATAAAACAGGCGAAAAAGATAGGCATGTCCACCGCCGCTCTGACCGGCGGGGACGGGGGAGAACTGGCGAAAATACCGGACGTCTGCGTCGTAGTTCCTTCGACGATAACGGCCCGTATCCAGGAAGCGCACATCACCATCGGGCATATTATATGCGAGATCGTAGAGCACAGGCTCTTCTACAGTCAAAAATAAAAACACTGCCGGAAATAACCGCGCTGGCCGACGAACTGCGCGAGGCGGGCAGAAAGATCGTTTTCACCAACGGCTGTTTTGATATACTGCATTACGGGCACGCTCTTTACCTGCAGGAGGCGGCAGCGTTGGGCGACGTGCTGATTGTCGGCGTAAACAGCGACGTCTCAGTGCGCAGGCTGAAAGGCGCCTCCAGGCCGGTGGTCCGTCAGGAGTACCGGTCGGCGATGGTCGCGGCGCTGCAGAGCGTCGATTTCGTCGTGCTCTTCGAAGAAGACACCCCGTATGAGCTGATCAAGGCCGTCAAGCCGGACGTTCTGGTCAAAGGCGGAGACTGGCGCAAAGAGGAGATTGTCGGCTCCGACGTAGTCGAAGCCGGCGGCGGGGAAGTGGCTGCGCTTGATTTCGTGGACGGTTTCTCCACGTCTTCTCTCATAGACCAGATTATCCGTTCCTGTCCAAAACGATGAATCCTCGATCTTCCCCCGCATACCGGGGCGTCGAGCGCATACTGGACGCCAATATCAACAGGCTTAAAGAGGGGCTGCGCGTCTGCGAGGAGGTCTGCCGCTTTGTCCTCGAGGACACCGGACTTACCGCGGCGTTCAAACGGCTGCGGCACGACACCGACATGCTTTCCTCGCGTTTGAACCGGATGGAGGCGCTTATCGGCAGCCGCTCTACCGCCACGGACGTGGGAACGAAGATCACGGCCCCGGGGGAGTTCAGCCGCGGCTCTTTGGAGGACGTGCTTTACGCCAACATCCAGCGGGTCAAAGAGTCTCTGCGCGTCTTGGAGGAATTCTCAAAACTAAAAAACTGCGGGACGGCGGCGGATTTTCAAAAGGCGCGATACCGTGTATATGAGATCGAGAAGAGAACGGCTTGCAGATTCTCGGCTTTACGTGCTGATAGACGCAAAAGTCTGCGCGGACCGGGGCATAGACATCTTCGGGCTGGCGGAAAAACTGCGGGACGCCGGCGCCGGGCTGGTGCAGTTAAGGGATAAGATATCTTCGCGCTGCCGGATAAAGGAAGAAGCGGCGGGGCTTGCCGCAGTGTTCGCCGGCTCCGAAACGCTTTTTATTCTCAACGATCATCCGGATATCGCGCTTGATTGCGGGTGCGACGGAGTGCATCTGGGGCAGTCGGATATGGCGGCGGACGAAGCCAGACGCCTGCTGGGCCGGGAAAAGCTTATCGGGATATCCTGTTCGTCTTTAGAACAAGCCCTTGCCGCGCAATCAGCCGGGGCCGACTACTTGGGCATCGGTCCGGTCTTTCCGACTGCCACGAAAGAATGTTCGTTTTACGCGGGGATCGCGCTGGCCGGGGCCCTGGCCTCTTTAGGCTACCCCACGGTGAAGGTCCCGTTTTTCTGTATCGGCGGGATTTGCGCCGCTAACCTGCCGGAGCTTTTAGGCGCGGGGGCCGGGCGGGTTGCGGTCTGCTCGGCAGTTATAACGGCCGCCGATCCTGCGGCAGAAGTGGAACGTTTTACAACTTTACTACGGCGGCGTTAAGGCCGGCTTTTAAGGGAGCGGATAATACACGCGCCGTTCGGCATCAGAATCATCAGCAAACCGGGGGATTGCCATAAATGACCACACAATTGGAAGCCGCTAAAAAAGGGAAGAGCACCGTTTTGTTAAGGAAGACGGCGTCCCTGGAAGGTGTGTCGTCCGCTCAACTGCTTAAAAACCTGGCCGCCGGCAAGGCGGTAATACCTAATAACAACAGGCGGACATTGAGGAAGCCCTGCGCTATCGGCGGGGGACTGCGCACGAAGATAAACGCCAATATCGGCACCTCCACGGATAAGATAGACCTGAAAAAGGAAACGGCCAAACTCGAACTGGCTGTGCGCCTGGGGGCGGACGCCGTGATGGATCTCAGTGAAGGCGGAGATCTTCGTTATATCAGAAAAAAACTGCTGGAGAAATGCCCGGTGCCGTTCGGCACGGTCCCGGTGTACGAGATGGCCGCCATTGCCGACAAGCGGTCCGGCGATCCTTTGAAGTTCAACGCCGACGATATGCTGGCAGTTCTGGAATCCCAGGCGCGCGACGGGGTGGATTTCTTTACCATTCACGCCGGCGTGACCCGGGAGAATGTCGGCCTGCTGAAAAAGAGACCGCGCATACTGCCGGTGGTTTCGCGGGGAGGAGCGATACTCTTCGCCTGGATGCACCTGCACCGCAGGCAAAATCTTTTCCTGGAGAATTTTGACAAAATCCTGGAAATCGCATATAATTATGACATTACGCTAAGCCTGGGCGACGGGTTAAGGCCTGGTTCCATCCTTGACGCTACCGACGCGGCGCAAATAGGCGAGCTAAAAACTCTCGCCGAGCTCGCCGCCAGGGCCAGGCGCAGGAATGTTCAGGTGATGATAGAAGGGCCGGGGCATGTTCCGCTGAACGATATAGCCAGGAACGTCCGCCTGCAGAAAAAGATATGCCGGGGCGCGCCTTTTTACGTCCTCGGTCCGCTGGTGACCGATATCGCCGCCGGTTATGATCACATAAGCGGCGCCATCGGCGGGGCGGTCGCCGCCGCAAACGGCGCGGATTTCCTTTGCTACGTAACGCCGGCCGAGCACCTGCGCCATCCCGGGCTGGAAGACGTCAGGGAAGGGGTGGTGGCCTCCAAGATCGCCGCTCATGCCGCCGACATTGCCAAAGGTCTGCCGGGCGCTCTGATACCGGATAAGCGGATCTCGCGGGCCAGGGCCCGTATGGACTGGAAAACGCAGTTGCAACTCGCGCTTGACCCGGAAAAGGCGGCAGCCTACAGGAAATCCTCATTACCGGGGATATCGGAAGTCTGCACTATGTGCGGTAAATATTGTTCGATCAGGCTGGTAAAACGCTGTTTGAAATGAATACGGACTTGTTCGCGTGGTTTCACGCGGCCGGCGTTCCGGCCGCACATATAGAGCATTCATGCGGGTGTAATTCAGTGGCAGAATAACAGCTTCCCAAGCTGTGTATGGCGGTTCGATTCCGCTCACCCGCTCTTTTCCTTTACTTGCGCGGATGCAGAAAAAAAATGAACACGTTTCCAGGCCTGTTCCGCTTCGGCTGGATAAGGCAATCGTCTGTTTATGCGCTTTCCTTGTCTGCGGCTGCGCGGGCCTGCCTCGGGTACCGGAAGCCCCGCCTTCCGCCTCTTTGCCCGGTAAATACCATAAGATAGCCGGCGGGCAGACCCTCTGGGAGATATCCCGCGTTTATTCCATTCCGCTCGACACCCTGGTAAAAATCAATAACATCTCCGATTCCGAATGCATAAAAGAAGGTCAGCTGCTTTTTATCCCCGAAGAAAAGGGCAGCGCTCCGCTTCCAGCGCCTTCCGGGACGCTTCAGGACGAAGACTTCTCCTGGCCGGTAAAAGGCAGGGTTATTTCTTCTTTCGGGCGGTATTCCAAGGGTATGTTGAATAAGGGCATTCACATACAGGCGTCGATGAACGCCCCGGTCCTGGCCGCGCGCAGCGGCAAAATAGTATTCGCCTCTTCCGGGTTTTACGGATTCGGCAAGACGCTGATCATCTCTCACGGCGACGGGCTTTCCACCGTTTACGGCAGGAATTCCGAACTTCTGGTAAAAAAAGGAGATTATATAAAAAAAGGCGCTTTGATCGCCAGGGTGGGGCGCGCCGGCAGGGACAAACTGCCGTATCTTCATTTCGAGATAAGGAAAAAGCAGACGGCCCAAAATCCGTATTTTTACTTGCCAGGTTGAGCCGGTGGTATATAATATAATAATAGTAATATGTAAGATTACGCCGCGCTAAAATTACTGAAAATTTTCCCGGCAGTTTTACGCTACGCGATGTTAAAGGCCTTATTTTAGTTAAATAACAATGAAAGAAGAATTATTCTGGGATAGACGGGAATACCTGGATATCCTGGCTAAACGTATAAGAGATTTTAAAGAGGGTTACAGGCAGAACATAGCGCTGATAGGCTATGAATCCTGCGGAAAGTCCACCCTCATACGGGCTCTTGTGCGTAAATGCCAGGACGGCAGGCTGATCATATTATACCTGGAGACCAGACCGGAAAACTTCGAGGGTTTTGCCAGGCGCTTCATAGGGGCACTGCTTTATAATTTCCTCTCCGCGGGAGTCGTCCCGGTCAAGGAAGACATCGATTTCCTCGTCGCCAAAGCCGAAAAATACATCCCGCGCACTTCGGCAGCCGTCAAGAAATTCCTTTCGGAAATAAAAACCAAACGCTCAAAAAGTTCTTTTTTTCAGCCGCTGCTTTCTCTGCTTGACGTTATAACCGAAGAAACCGGCAAATCCTGCGTGGTGGTGCTGGACGAGTTCCTTGAACTGGAGAAGCTGGGTATTCACAGCCTCTACGAGGAATGGTCGAAAAAACTGATCACGCAGAAGAAGGTAATGTATATACTGTCCAGCTCCGCCGTTTCCAGGACCAAAGAGGTGCTGGCCAGGGATCTGTCCCTGCTTTTCGGCAATTTCGAGACGATATCGGTAGAAAACTTCGCCAACGACGCGAGCGAAGCGTTCCTCACGGAGCGTTTCCGCGGCCTGAAACAGATCGAGAACGGCTGGAAGGGATTCCTGGTGCATTTTACAGGCGGCTCGCCGTTTTATTTGACCGCCGTAAGCGAGGCCGTCATCAAGTCTCCGGGAGCGGGGCTGGTTGATATCCTGGAGAAACTGATGTGCGAACCGTGCGGAATACTTTTTCAAAAATATTCCGCAGTCATGCAAAAGCTTTCTTCCGCGGCCTGCGGGCGTGATTACGTTCAGCTCGCGCATTCGATAGCCGGCGGCCATAACAAAATACGGGACTTGGGTCATCTGCTCGGCAAAAAGCGCGCGGAATTGAACAACCGTATCGCTTACCTGCTGGACAATGATATAGTCCTGAAGGCCGGGGAATTCCTGCAGTTTACCGACAGGATGTTCGGTTTCTGGCTGAAATTCGTCCATCGGGGGAAGAACCTTTCTTTCTCCCCGGACGATAAAACGCAGAAAGAAGAATTCCGCAGCCGGCTCAAGGAAGACATCAGCGCGTTTATCAAGGACACGCGGAAACCCGTGCAGGAACGTGTTACGGAACTGCTCGGACTTTTCCAGGACGACGTGATACAGATCGAACGCCGGAAGATCCGGCTCGCGCAGTTCCGCGAGATAAAACCGCTGGAGTTCGGAGCCGGAGGGGTAAGGGATGGCGTGATAGGGAGGTCGGGCGATGCTTTATGGATAATGGGGTTCAAGAATGAACCGGTCACCGAGGACGACATTACCGCCTTCGCTAAGGAATGCCGCAAGTACAGGAACAAACTGGACAAAAAGATATTAGTGGCTCTCCACGATGTGGAAACCAATGCCCGTTTGAGAGCGCTGGAAGAGAAGATCATAACCTGGAACCTCGAGAATATAAATCAGCTTTTTGATATATTTCACCGCCCCAGAGTGGTGGTTTGAAAGCCGGGGATTTCTGGGCGAGGGGATTCAGCTATGAAGATAGCGGTCATTGCCGATACACATATCACCAGCGGAGTCGTTCCCCCGGGATTGCTAAGGATAGCCGGGCAGGCCGATATGGTAATACACGCCGGAGACCTGGTGCAGGCGGCCGTCCTTAAGGAACTGAAGAGCGTGTGCCCGGACGTAAGGGCAGTCTACGGCAATATGGACGGTGAAGAGCTTAAGGCAAAACTGTCCGCCAGGCTGATCATAGACCTGCCGGGAGGTATCAGGATAGGGGTTATGCACGGATGGGGGGCGCCTGCCGGGCTGCTGGATATCGTCGAGTCGGAATTCAGGGGCAAGAACGTGCAGATAGCTGTTTACGGGCATTCTCACCAGCCTTCCAGGGTCGAAAGAAACGGGGTCATTTATTTCAACCCGGGCAGCCCCATGGACAAGGTTTACGCCCCATACAATTCTTACGGGCTTATCGAAATCAGAAACGGCGTCGAAGCCAGGATAGTGCGGATATGACGGACGTGAAAAAGCTCTGGGCTCCCTGGAGGGCGGCGTATTTGCGGCCTGCCGCCGGGCGGCGAAAGACGCAAGGATGTATTTTTTGCGCCGCGGTTAATGACCCGCGCAAGAATATGGTATTCGCCTCCAACAAGAAGGCTTTCGCCGTGCTGAACATCTATCCTTACAACAACGGACATGTAATGGTGGCTCCCCGCAGGCACGTGGCGGACATCGGCGGTTTAAACGCTGAAGAAGCGGACGGTCTTTTTTCCCTGCTCAAGGATGTCCGGCTGTTGTTGAAGACCAAACTGGGGCCGGAGGGATTCAATATCGGAATAAACGAAGGCAGGGCCGCCGGAGCGGGGATTCCCGGGCATCTGCACATACACGTCGTGCCGCGCTGGACCGGAGACACCAATTTCATGCCGGTTGTCTCCGGAACCAAAGTCATTCCCCAGTCCCTTGAAGAACTGCTTGAATTATTGAGAAAGAAATGAGGGCTGTTTGAATAAAAGAGAGACCGAAGATATACTGCTGGCCCCTTACGCGATGAAAAGCCGGCGCAGCAGAGGACGCGTGCACAAGGAAGCCGAACATCCTTACCGCTCCGCCTACCAGCGCGACAGGGACAGGATAGTGCATTCTGCCGCGTTCAGGCGCCTGGAATACAAAACCCAGGTTTTCGTTATACACGAAAGCGATTATTACCGCACCCGGCTGACGCACAGTTTAGAAGTTTCCCAAATAGCGCGTACCATAGCCGGAGCATTGCGGCTGAACCGGGATTTGGTGGAAGCTATAGCTCTTGCCCATGACCTTGGGCATACCCCTTTCGGCCATGCCGGGGAAGAGGCCCTGGACGGTTTGATGTCGGATGAAGGGGGATTCAACCATAACCGGCACGGCCTGCGTGTGGTGGACCAACTGGAAGATAAATATCCGGACTTCCCGGGATTGAACCTCACATACGAGGTCAGGGAAGGCATAATCAGGCATTCCACGGCGTTCGACAAGACGGAAAAAGTGGCGGGGTTCCCGGAGAACGAGACCCCCTCTCTGGAAACGCAGGTCGTGGATATCGCCGACGAGATAGCTTACGACAATCACGATCTCGACGACGGCCTCGCTTCCGGGCTGCTAAACGAGGAAGAGCTTGAAAAATTACCGATATGGGATAAAATGTCATCGGGCATCGGCGGAAAGGCGAACGACCAGAAACGCAAATACCTCGTGATAAGATCTCTGATCAATATGCAGGTTACCGATTTGATCGAAGAGTCCGGGAAGCGCATTGCCGGTATGAATCTAAAGAACGAACGCGACGTGCGCAGCGCGGGAGAGAAAGCCGTGGTTTTCAGTCCGGCTATGCTGAAGTTAAGACGGCCCTTGAGGGGGTTCCTGATGGATAATCTTTACCATCACTACAGGGTGATGCGTATGAGCAATAAGGCGCGGCGCTTCATAACCCAGCTTTTCAATCTTTACACGGAGTTTCCGGAGCAGCTGCCGCCGGCTGAACAGGGAAAAATAAACGTTTACGGTAAAAAACAGGTCGTCTGCGATTATATCGCGGGAATGACGGACAGGTACGCTCTGGATGAATACAAGAAGCTATTTGACCCCTACGAAAAAGTATAAGATCCTGATGTCGTCGATCCACAGCATTTACCGGCTGGTGAATTCGACGTATGAGCAAAAAGAGCTGATCATAAGGCTAAGCAGGCTTATCTGCCAGATCTTCAATTCCCGGTATTGCCTGATCATACTCCTCGATTCCAGCAAAAAACATTCCATCTTTAAATGTCTCGCCAGCGAGCGCAAAAAATACATCCACGACAAAAAAATGCGGATAACCAATCCGCTGGAGAAAAGAATAATACGCAAGTCTTCCTCCGTGCGCAAAGGATGGCTTCTGGCGATACCGCTGATAGGCGATGATCTTTTGGGCCTGATGATAATCAAGCGTTACCGCAACGACGTGCCTTTCGACACCTTCGACCAGGAGATGCTCTCGACGGTGGCGGAGCAGGCGGTGATAGGCATACGCAATCTTCAGCTTTACGAGGAACAGCAGAAGGTGGTGCTTGGGAGCATAAAGTCACTGGTCACTTTGCTCGATATGCGGGTGCCGCAGGAATACACGCATTCCCAGAATTTCAGCCGGCTGGTGATCGCCATAGCCGAACAGATGCACCTGGACGACAAGCAGATCGAGTGCCTTAAATACGCCAGCCTTTTGCACGATACCGGTAAAATAGATATACCTCCGGAGATACTCACCAAGACAACCAAACTCACGGCTCGCGAGCTTACCATAATAAAGAACCACCCGTTAAAGGGGGCGCAAATATTACGCCCGCTGCAGATACTCAAACCCGCGGTCCCCATCATCATGCACCACCACGAAAAATACAACGGCACCGGGTATCCTTCGCGCTTGAAGAAAGGGCAGATCCCTCTGGGCGCCAGGATCATGGCGGTCGCAGACGCCTTTGAGGCCATGGTCTATGGCAGGCCTTACGCGGAAAGAAAGGACATCAATTCCGCCATCCGGGAAATCAAGAACAAGAGCGGTTCGCAGTTCGATCCCAAGGTGGTGGACGCGTTCCTGAAAATAGCGAAAAAATTCAAGGCAAAAAAATACTTGCAAAGCGCGAAACAATAAACATATAATATTTACCTGTCGGAATAGCACCCTGATTAGTTCAACATCCCGGCATATTCCGGCCGCGCGTGACCGGGATCCTGCGGCCGGAAATAACGGAAAGATATGGAAAAAGAACAACTGGAACTGTTTTCCGGCTCCGAAAACACCGGCGGCGGAAGCGGCGGCGAAACGAAAGTCTCCGGCGCGTTCCTGCAATACCTGCGCGCTTATGAGAAGACTGTTTTAATCATAATACTGCTTCTTGCGGTGTCCGTGCTTTCCTTTATCGCCGGAGTGGAAAAAGGCAAGAATTCGGTGTTGAAACGCCTGACAGCTTTAAGGCAGCAGCAGGAAAGCCCGGCCCGGCAGGCGCTTCCGGCGGCACAACCTAAGCCCTTAGCCGCTCTTGCGCGTCCTGATCCTGCAACGGCGCTGCAGAGCCCCGCACAGCAGCCGGCAACGGCCGCGGTATCCCGGCAGACCGTCCGGACAGTTCCGGCGCCCAGGATAAGCGGCAAGTACACCGTCCAGCTGGCGAGCTATAAATCGAAAGAGCAGGCGTTAAAAGAGGCGCAAATCCTGCAAAAACGCGGACTCGCTCCGGCCGTGATTTACCTGCGGCCTTATTACGTGCTTTGCTCGGGCAGCTTTCAGGAAAACCGAACCGCCGAATTGTGGCGTCTGAAATTAAAAAAACAATATCGCGATTGTTATGTAAGGAGGTTGTAAAATGTCGATCCACCCTTCGTTGAGATCAGCCGGCCAGGATTCCAAACAGCGCTCTGTATTGAAGAGGACTGAGCGCCTGAAGTTAATGCTTTCCAAGAACCAGTGGAAAGAAGGCGACCGCGTTTGCGGTCTCCCCAAGATCAAGACCGTGAAGATAAGGATCAAGAAAGAAAAGACCGCCAAGGCAGCGGAAGGGACCGCGGCCGCAGCCGCTCCGGCCGCAGGCAAAACGGCCGAGAAAAAATAAGGAGCTGTTTTATGCGGCATAATCCGCGATTACTCAAGACGCGAAAATCCCCGGGTTTCCGGCCGGATTGCGGGCCTTGCGCCCGTGCGCGCAGGGCAAGGTTTATCCGGATTATATCCCGGGTAGATCTCTTCCCGGCGGGCGTTTGCGCAGCCGTCCTGGGCGCCCTGCTTTTATCCGTTTCTTACGCGGCGGAAGAGGAGACGTTTCCTTTTACCGGGGAAGTTACTGCGGAGGATATAAACCTCCGTGCCGATTCGACCACAAGTTCGGAAGTTATCTGCAAGATGGATAAAGGCGCCGCGGTAGAAATTCTTTCCGGGCAATACGGTTGGTATAAGGTGCGCCTGCCGGATACCGCCCCCAGCTATATAAGGGCGGATATGGTCTCGGCGGTCGAAGCAAAGAGCGCGAATTTCACTCCCCAGGAGCAGACCGGAGCGAGATTCAACACGATCAAGGTCGAACGCGACCGCGTGAACATCAGGCTCCGGCCGAATGAGTCCGCTCCGATAATCGGGCGCGTTTCGAAAAATGAGGTTTTGAATTTCACCGGTATGGAGAACAATTGGTACCGCGTCAAACCGGTGTCCGACAGTTACGGCTGGATACACGCTGATTTCGTCCGCAAGGCCCCGCTAAAGGCGCCGGCGGAGGAACAGGGGCCACAACCTGCCGGGGTCCTGCCCGGTGCGGAAGGCGAGACGAAACCTGAAGATGCTTCTGCCCAGGCAGGCGAAGACAAACAGATTCCCGGCCTTTCCGTTTATGAGGGCGTCATCAAACCTTACGGGATGGTTTTTAAACGTCCTGCAACCCACAAACTGGTGGCTTCCGATAAAAAAATATTCCTTTTGAAAGGGGACAAGCAGACCCTCAACGCCCTGGTGAACCGCAAAGCCCGGGTGAGCGGAAAACCCGTTTCTCCCTGCAAGGGGCTGCCGGTGGTGGAAGTAGTCAAGATAGAGGCTATAGATTGAACCTGCCGGCATTGATTCTGTCTTTCTCGCTTTTGCTGATCGCGATGACTCTGCATGAATTCGCGCACGCATGGGCCGCCTATAAGTTCGGTGACCAGACCGCCAGGCTTTCCGGCAGGTTGACGCTCAATCCCTTGGCTCATATCGATCCGGTAGGCACGGTGATAATCCCGCTTTTATTTTTCTTCAGCACCGGGGGACGCTTCGTTTTCGGCGCCGCTAAACCGGTGCCGATCAATTACGGGATGCTTAAAAATCCGGCCAGGGACGTAGTATTTATCGGCGCCAGCGGTCCGCTGGTCAACATAGCGGCTGCCTGCGCCAGCGCGGCCGTTATCAGGCTCGTTCCGCAGGGAACGCTTCTTAGCCTGCTGTTGGCGCATTTCCTGATGATAAACCTGGTGCTGGGGATATTCAACCTTATTCCGCTTCCTCCCCTGGACGGTTCTCGCGTGTTGGCCGGATTTCTGCCTCCGGCCGCGGCTGCCGGATACGCGAAAATAGAGCCTTACGGCTTTATCATAATAATCCTTCTTTCCATGGCCGGTGCGTTTGATTACGTCATCTGGCCGCTGGTAAGATTTATTGCGGGTCTTCTGATATGAAAAGCATCAAAGTACGCTTGGGAGAAAGAAGCTATCCGGTTATCGTGGGCCAAGGAGCGATCCGCTCTCTAAACCGGCATTTGCGGGTTTCCGCTGCCGGCGACCTGGCTTGTATCGTCGCCAACGCCAGGGTGCGGCGTTTGTGGGGGAGTACCCTGGCGAACGGCCTGAAGAAGGCCGGCTGCCGTTTTTATTTTCATACCATCCCGGACAGTGAATTAGGAAAGTCCTGGCCCAACGCGGAGAAAATAGTCAACGGGCTGTCCGGATGGGCCGGAAAGGGCAGGTTATTCGTGATCGCCTTGGGCGGCGGCGTGACCGGGGACGTAGCGGGATTCGCCGCTTCGGTATTTAAACGAGGCGTGCCTTTTATCCAGATACCGACTACTTTACTTGCGCAGGTCGATTCCGCCATTGGGGGGAAGAACGGGGTGGACCTGCGAACCGGCAAAAACCTTGCCGGGACATTTTACCAGCCTAAACTCGTGCTTAGCGACACGGATTTTCTTTCGACCCTTGACAGAAGACAGATAAATTCCGGGATGGCGGAGGTGATCAAGTACGGATTCATCGCCGACTCAAACCTGCTGAATTTTTTAGAGGCTGCCCGCGAAAAGATCGTTAAACGCATTCCGGAGGCGATGGAATCTATCGTCTCGGGATGTTCTTCCATAAAGGCGCGGTATGTGGAAAAAGATGAATTCGACACCGGAGAGATACGCATGGCTTTGAATTTTGGGCACACTTTCGGCCACGCCCTGGAGGCGGCCGCCGGTTTCCGGCGCTACAGCCACGGAGAGGCGATAGGCTGGGGAATGTTGTGCGCTCTGCGGCTCAGCGAAAAGCTGGGGATACTCAAGGACAAGAACGCCCTGCCGCGACTGAAAAGGCTTTTGCGGGCTTACGGCCTTCCCCTGAAAGCGCGGGGTATAGATGCCGGGCGTCTGCTCTCCGCTCTCGGCAAGGACAAGAAATTCATCGGGGGAATGAACCGGGTGGTCCTGCTTGAGAAACCGGGTAGGGTGCGGATAAAAAGGAATATCCCTTTAAAAATGATTAAGGAGGAGATCAGAGAGTTGTCGGTAAACTAAAGCAAAATCCGGTTTTCTATGTCGAATTATCGCCGGAGATATGTTACACTTCATCTAATGCCACGGGTCAATTAAGTAGGCTTACTTATTGATCGGTGGCTTTTAATTTTATACGGTGAAAGGAGCAAAAATGCAAAAGAAGATAATTGTCCTGGTAATATCGGTAATCAGCCTTTGTTATGGCGGCAGTTTGTATGCCTGGGGGGATAATTGGGGTAACGACAAGACTTCGAATAATATTGATGTTTACAACGGCGGTTGGAGTTCTTCCGGAGAAAAGCTTGATAGTATGCGCGACATAGCTCCATGGAACAGGGACTTAATCTGGAAGGGCGGGGTTTGTACAACGGACAGTACGGTGCCGCTCTCACTCGATTTCTCCTGGGACGCTTTATCGGAGCATATAAACGGTCTGAATGTACATTATAACGAAGGTGACAAGGATATATATGAATTGAAATCCTTGGACAATCACCTCTTCGCTTTGACCGCTTCCACAAATAATGACAGCGTGATTTGGAGCTATGATCCAACATCTTGGACTTCTGCTTATAAAACTTCTATCCCCAGCGTCACCGTGAGAGATCTCGATAAGGTATTCGTATCGATTTACTCCCACGAAGGAGCAGAACCAACAGGAATCGACATAAAGTTCGACGCCAACTCTGGGGTAGAGAAGATAACTTTTTGGGGTTTTACAGATTCGGGAACGTATTACATTGCCGGTTATCTGGATGTATCTACCGATCCCGGCGTGGACTTAACGGTAAAAATCTCCGATGATGCAAAGAGTTTGGAAATTTCTGATAAGCATCATTCAGACTCATCGCTCATCGCTTCTATGGATGAAGAAATGCGCGTATTTATAGATCTTAAGGAAAACGGGAAGGTAACGAAGATGAACGGGCAGTCTGTCGCAGAAATAGGCGCTGCTTGCACTATATCAGAAGACAAAAACGGAGAGCTTGTATGGACTATAACGGAAACATTGCGTTAACTACCGCTAAGTTTAATTTTCTGCGGAAGTAATAGACAAGGGTTTTCCGGCAAACTCTAATTCCACAGCATTTACCGTTATTCTCTTTACCACCGCACCGTCTATTTCATCGCCCATTTTGACTATCTGGTTGTTTATTATGGCGAACTTCTCTCCGTCGGAAAGTAATGTCCCGTTCAATACCAGCAGAGGAGGTTCGGCGGCCGCTGTCTTTTTGTCTTCTGCGGCATCCTTATCCGCGTTCCCGGACGCGCCGGAAAGCGCGGAGAGGTTATCCGCGGCGGCATCGGTTGATGGGGCAACCTGCGCAGGCGCGGGGGCGGCGGGTTTGGATATTGCGGCCGGAGGCCGCGGCGCCCGGCTGCCGGAAACAGCGAAATCGAAGAACAATTTTGCCGCCAGCATACCGGCGAAAGCTATGAGCAGGTAGAGAGTTCGTTTACTAAGGCTGTGCTGACCGGCCGGCGGCGCGGACTTTGCGTCTGCCGCGGCCTTGCGGTTATCTGTAGTGGTGCCATTCTCCATAACTCACCCCTTTTTGGCGGGGCCGCGCCCTTAAAAACCGCGGCCCAATTTGTTTTTCATATTTTTCATATTTTATATTGAAAAAAGCATAAAATCCAGTATAATTATCTACGTTGAAAGTATGCGTTCATCCACTTAACCATACGCCTAAGGCGCAATGCAAAATAATAAGCGGAGATTACGCAGATACAATCTTGAGGTCCCCGTAAAGTATTACGTCCGGGGTAATCAGGCCGCTTCGGGCACGGTTACCAGCGACGATATCAGCGCCGGAGGAGTCGGCATCACCGGGGACGTTTTCATACCGCCTGCCACCAATCTGATGATAGAATTCATGCTGGCGAAAAGATGCGTTTGCTCCATAGGCAAAGTGGCGTGGGTAAATGTTTCATCCCGCTCCAGCCGGTACCGGATGGGCGTGGAGTTTCTTGAGATGAACCCGCTGGACAGGGAATATCTAAAAAAATATTTATCCGGCAGCAACCCGCCGGAAGAACAGTAAAGAGCGAGAAAGGAAAAGATCATGACTGCGGAGACGGCAGCGGAAGAAAAACAGACAAACTGCCTGGGGTGCAATAAACCCCTCAAGAAAATCAAAATATATTACCGGGACGGCAAGTATTATTGCGACAAGAAATGCTGGAAAAAGGCGAAAACCGCTTCCGCTTCCGGAGAAGGAAAGAAATAATGGCCGGCGTTAATTATAGCGACAGGCGTCTTCATCCCCGTCTGGACCACGGTATGCCCATAAACGTTATGGCGGACGGTTATGACTTTATGAGCACTACCAGGAACATCAGCTGTCTGGGAGCTTATTGCCATATCGGCAAATACGTTCCGCCTTTCACGAAATTGAACATAAAACTGCGTCTGCCCGTAAAACCCAACGCATCCCGAAAGGTCGAGGTGGTGTGTAAAGGGGTGGTGGTGAGGACAGAGGATGATCCCGCCGGCGGTTTCAACATTGCCGTATTTTTCAACGACATAAAACCGGCGCAGCAGCACAGGATCGCGGAATATATCAATCTGTTCCTTCCCCGTTGACCCGCGCCCCTTATGGGAAAAACAAAAACGAACATCCCGGTTAAACTTGTCTGCGGCATGCTTTACAGAGAAGAAAAGGACGGCGCCGCGGCTTCGGGATGTTTACGCCGCCGGTTTGGGCCGGTTGATTTCGAAAGCGCCAGCGTTCCCTTCACGCAGACCGGGTATTACCAGAAAGAAATGGGCAGCGGCCTGCGGCGCAAGTTTTTCTCTTTCAGGAAACTGATCGCGGCAGACAGCCTTTCCGGTATCAAGCTTATCACCAACCGCATCGAAACCGCCCTGAGCGCCGACGGCAGACGTAAAGTCAATCTTGACCCCGGCTATCTTGATCTGGCCAGGCTTGTGCTGGCCTCCACCAAAGATTTCAGCCACCGCATATATATCTCCCGCGGCATATACGCCGAGATAACGCTCCTCTACGACCGTTGCGGCACTTTCCGTCCGCTTGAATGGACGTATCCCGATTACCGGAGCTCCTGCTATCTCTCGATTTTTGAAAGAATAAGGTCTATTTATTACCGGCAGATATCGGCAGGAGGGAGGAAGTGAACGGCTCACCGGCGCCGGTTTACATGAATGCCGGCCTCTCTTTTTTGGCGGAACGGCTCGCGCGCATGCTGGAAAATTGCCGGATATGCCCGAGAGCCTGCGGCGTTAACCGCGCCGCAGGAAAGGAAGGTTTCTGTCGCACCGCTAAAGAAGCCTATGTTTACAGTTATTTTCCGCATCACGGGGAAGAGCCGCCGATATCAGGCGATAAAGGGTCGGGGGCGGTGTTCTTTTCCGGCTGTAATATGCGCTGCGTTTACTGCCAGAATTATAAATTCAGCCGGATGAGCGCGCAAGACGGCAACTTGCCGGGACGACAGGTATCTGCCGGGGAACTGGCGGAGATTATGCTGGCGCTGCAGGCAAAGGGATGCCATAATATAAACCTGGTCAGCCCGAGCCATATCCTGCCGCAGATTGTTCAGGCGCTCGATATCGCGTCCGGCCGCGGCCTGAATATCCCGCTGGTTTATAACACCGGCGGTTATGACCTGCCGGAAACGATACGCCTGTTGGAAGGCGTAGTGGATATATACCTGGCAGATATGCGTTACGCCTCGGACAATAACGCGGTGAAATATTCCTCCGCGCCGGGGTATCCGGAATTCAATCTGAACGCGGTGAAAGAAATGTGCCGCCAGAGGCCGGAGCCGGTTTTCGACGGCGCGGGGATAATGCGCAGCGGGGTTATAGTCAGGCACCTCGTCTTGCCGCAAGGCATTTCCGGCACGCGCGAAGTATTGAAACGCCTGGCCGGGATAGTCTCCCCGCAGAATGTGTGCGTCAGCCTTATGAGTCAATACTTCCCCTGTAGTAACGCCGCGGAATTCAGTGAAATCTCCCGCAGGATCAGCGCGCAAGAGTATTCCGAGGCGCAGGAATGCCTGGCCGAATGCGGTTTCGGCCGGGGGTGGGTCCAGCAAGGGTATGGATTATCCGAATTATCCGGCATAAATATCGAAGAAAGGCATATTGAAGATGGCAGGCAGTAATCGAAATGAACGCTTATACCTTTACGGAAAACGCTCTATAGAAGAACGCCTGAAGGCCGCTCCGGAAAGCGTGCGTAGAGTTATATTGGAACACGGCGGCGCCCGCGTGCAGGAAATTGCCGGGTTGGCCAGGTCTCGTAAGGTGCCGCTTGAGCTTATGCCGGCAACGCAGTTCCGCGCCCTGACCCGCGGCATCCACTCTCAGGGGGTTGCGGCAGAGGTGGACGAATTCGCCTACGCCGACCTTGACGATGTGCTCGACTCCGGGGAAAAACCGATCCTGATCATGCTGGACCGTATCAACGATCCCCAGAATCTCGGCTCTATATTAAGGACCTGCGCCTGTTTGGGAAGTTTCTGCGTGGTACTGCCCAAGCATGAATCGGTTGATGTCACGGAGGCGGCGCTTAAAGTGGCCTGCGGCGCGGAGAATTACGTCCCGGTCTGCCTTGTTTCCAGCCTTTCCGTAGCCGTAGATAAAGCGCGCAGGAGCGGATACTGGATAGCCGTAACCGTGGTGGAAGGAGGGAACGATCCCCGCCGCGAGGCATCTATGAACTTTCCGTTGGCCTTGATCATCGGTTCGGAAGGGGAGGGGGTGCGTTCCGGGCTTCTGAAAGACGCGGATTACCGTTTTACCCTGCCGATGCGGGGGGCGGCGTTGTCCCTGAACGCCGCAATCAGTACAGGGATATTCTGTTACGAAGCGGCGTCACAAAGGGCCGATTATGAAAATAAAACCTGAAGGTATGCGCGCAAGCGAAGTTGACCGCGTCCTGAATTTTCTTGCCGAGGCCGGACAGTTGAAACGCGTCAAACGTTCCGGCTGGTGGGTTACCGGTATCAAACATCCTGAAAGCGTGGCCGAACACTGTTTCCGCTGCGCTGTACTCGGTTACTTGATCGCCAAGGCGGAAAAAGCCGACCCATATAAAGTCTTGATGATGTGCCTTTTTAACGATATACACGAGGCCAGGATAAACGACCTGCATAAAGTGGGGCATCGTTATATAGATTTCAAGAAAGCCGAAGACAAGGCCTATTCAGGGCAGATTTCCGGCCTTCCCGGGCCGGTGCGCCTGGAGATGGCTCTCCTGCGTTCGCAATATGCCGGCCAGAGCACGCGCGAAGCGGTGATCGCCAGGGACGCGGATATACTGGAGTGCGTCCTGCAGGCCAAAGAATACCTGGACGCAGGCAATCTGCATACCCGCAATTTTATGCGCGTGGGAGAAAAATACCTGAAAAGCCGGTTTGCCAGAAAACTGTTTCTACGTTTGAAGAAATGGGATTCCAGCCGCTGGTGGCGGGAACTGGCGGTATTCGAAAGATAACTTTAAAAAAAGAAAGGCATACCATGTCCAACCGCAGAAACCCATTGTTTTTCTTTTCTTTCCTGGCCGCAGCTATTTTGTTGTGCGGATGCGAGACCGTGGCGGGCACTTCCAAAGGAGCCGTGCGCGGGGCCGGCGAAGACCTGGAAAATGCCGGAAAGGCGGCCAAGGCTGTGGCGGAAGCGCCGGGTAAGATAGACAGAAAGATGCGCGAAGAATTATGGTAAAGAGGGCTTGTTTGTTACCGAAGGCGCAAAAGATAAACTTTCACGGATAATCGGATAAGAAACGATAATACCGGGAGAAGATATGAAGAGTTTGTATTTATCAGCAGTGGTCGAAAGTCTTATCTGTTTTTGTTTGACAGGGCCGGTATATGCCTGGGGAAACAACTGGGGCGGTAACAGCGGCGGCTTTAGCCTCCCGGGAAGTTACGGAGTGAACGGCGGCACCTGGCAGTCTTCAGGAAGTTCGATCGGCGGAGGATTATCCGCCAGCAGCAGGGAAGATAGGTTGGTGATCCAATCTGCCGGTTCAGACACCGCCATATTCTATAATGCAAACATAGATAATGCGTATTTCGTAGCTCCCGGAAATAGTAAACTGCAGGAATTGTCCTCGCATCTGGCAATATCCCAGGATACTACCGGTAATAACATCGATTCTATTTGGCTATCCTTTAAGGATGCCTATGACGGCTACAATAAAGGAGAAAGCCTCGGAATGAAATGGCGTCTGATGCCGGAACGTGTTCAGAACGGTTTTGCTCAAGATTTTGATATAGAACAGATAATTGACGCTCACGGCAAAGGAATATGCCGGGATTGGGCGAGGCTTGCCTGTTCAATTTTTCTTGCCAAAGGCATTCCCGCGGTTATAGTTTGGGGCGGCAAATCCGATGAAGGCGACCCCGGAGGCAAGGTTTATCATGAGTGGTGCGAGATTTACTATAAAGGCACTTATTTTATCACAGAGAATGGCGAATTCCGCAAAAAAGGTGAAGCCGGGTATAGCGATACGTTTACCACTGAAAAATACATAGAAGATACGAACAGAAATACTTACCAATATAAAGCTGATTGGTTCCATCAATATTCGAATGTCTTGCAGAATCTCGAATTTGATTTGTCAAGTGTGAGCGGCGCTGTTAAGCCTTAAGAAGAGGGGGCGCTTGCAGAGCCGCCTTTTGATATTTTTACCCATAGGTGTAGTTAACATAAGATATATTATAGGAAGTTGAGGGGGTGGGCCTATACGTGGATAGACAAGACACTAAACTATGGCCCAAAGCAGGCTTAAACCCGGTTTTGACCCCCTCTGGCAGAGCGAATTCCTGGACTTTCGCCTGCTTAAGCTCTCCAAGACTGCCTTTATCCTGCGGCAGATGTATCGCCTCTACCGCGACTTCGAAACAAATGTCTGTAACCTTTCCGATCTGCAAATCCGTAATATTACCGGCTGGGATCGCGACTGCATAAAGTCAGCCCGTGAGCAGCTGATCAAACTCAAGGAAATCACCCCTTGCGGTTATCATACCTTCAAAGTCAGACCGTTTCAGCAACACCAAACCTGCGGGAAAATCCCGCAACCTACCCAAAAACCAGTTGCGGGAAAAACCGGCAACCAGTTGCCGGAAAACCCTGCAACTACCTGCGGGAAAACCCCGCAACTGTTGCGGGAAAACCCCGCAACTCATCCTATATCAGATAGACTTACAGACATACAGACAGGAAAACCCTCTGTTAACAATCCTGTTGAAAACCACGGGGCGACCGGCTCGCGGCATTGCCGGGACTGCGGCATATACGACCCGGAACACCTGGACGTTAAGGGTAACAAAACCGGCTACTGCTCGTTTTTAGGAACGCCGCTCCCCCCTTTCACTGTCTGCGATAACTGCACGGAGTTCACCCCAAAAAGCCAGGATGTGGTCAGCGGACGACGTTAATAAGCGTTTCCGGAGCCCACGGCGATAAACTCGGCCGCTGTGATGCAAACTGCTACGATGCTAAACATCCGCATTGCGATTGTATCTGCGGCGGGAAGAATCACGGCGTCGGTAAAAAACAGGCCATAGAAAACACGTTTGAGATCAGCCAAGAGCTTATAAAGAACCTGCCGCCGGATTGGCAAAAAAAGATCAGTATTAACCCGGAAGCCAGACAGATGGACTTTAAGTTTTAACAAGGAGGTATTAAAAATGTGGGAACAGTTGATCAAAGCGTTAGGCGTTGATAAAACCCAGATCGAAGCGGCGGCAAAAGCTGCGATCGAGATCAAAGAACACCTGCAATCTATTGAATCCGGCATCTGGGCGCTGGTGCAGGAGCAGAAAAAGACAAATGAGCTTTTGCGAAAGGAGATCAGCCATGGGTGAAGCAAATGAAAATGATGTTGTTATGCTTGCCGATAAGATCAGGGCTGAAGAGCAGAGGCACGCCGATATTCTGGCAAAGGTTAAGAATCCCCAGGCCCGGGAGCGGTTGCATAAAACTTATGTAGTGAGACTACGATCTGCATTGCGCAGCGTTCAGGATTTCAACGCGTTTCTGGAAAGTTACGCGGAGATGATATGATTACCTCTCCCCTGTTGTCCTGGCTGCCGCCGTTGACGCAGCCGCAGGATATACTTATTTGCGGTGTGATCCTGCTGTTGATCATCGCGGGCATGGTCGGGATGGTGATTGATTCGTGCAATTAACGTGGCCGCGTGGCCGGATAGGGGCTCTGTGTCGGAAGGAGGTGACGACCATGGCCAGAGCCTATCAATGCGACCGCTGTTTGAAACAAGTGGTCAGCGACCCGGAGTTAGGGATCAAAACCAACAAACCGATGGTGGCGATGAACTACGCTCCGGACGCGACAGACGGTTTCTGGTATGCGCACGATCTCTGCAAAGAGTGCGCCGATCAGTTTGCCGCCTGGTGGGTCAAAAGTAAAGAATAACCAGGTGTAGTCAATGCGTGGATTGCGGAGATCCACGCGCAAAAGAGAAAGCGCTTTCTCAAGGAGTTTTAGAATATGCCGGAACAGACAGTCGAGAAAACTTGCGTTGCCTGCGGCGCGAAGGTTAAGCGCAAACCCAAGCCGGAAGCCAAGACCGCAATGGAGAAACGCCAGATAGATTTCCATTGTCCGGCTTGCGGCGCGCGGAACCTGCGCGACGGGACAGCCATACCCCAGGAAAACCCCAGAAAAGCCCAGGGGCAGCCCAGAAGAAGCCCAGGCGTTACCCAGGAAAAGCCCAGAAAAACCCAGGAACCAGAAAGGAGCATGCCCAGTGAAACCCCAGAAGAAGATGACTCTTTCACGATCATCTAAGGCATCAATCGCCCAGGCAAAAGATAACCTGCCGCCCCCTGCCCCAGAAAAGCCCAGCGAAACCCCAGGAGCACCCCAGGCGGGCAGCCCAGGAGCGAGCCAAGCCATACCCCAGGAACCGATCACCCCAGAAGCCATACAAATCAAGGCCACCGGCCTGGGCGCGCGGGCGGTCTGTCTGGTGTATGACAAGTTCTTTCGCGGGCCCGGCCCGGTGCTTCGGCCGCATGAAAGAGTTATATTCCAGGAACCGGCCGACAAACTGGAAGTGGAGTTGATGAAACTGCTCCCGGATTGGTTCCAGGCGCAGATGGAAAAACATGGGCCGCTTGTTGACGCGGCCATGGGAATCGTGATCGGGTTTAACATGATCAGCCGTATGCGCGCGGAAGAAATGGCGCGGGCAGCTGCGGTGAGTGCTCCGAAGCCCGCCGCGGCCGCGGATACTTCGAAACCCGGGAAGGAACCGGTCGAGGTCAACGTCGAATGATCAAAACCCGGGAAGTGATTTTATATACCGGAAAGACCGGCTCCGGAAAAAGCACGCTGTTCCGGGAGAATATCAAGAAATCAGATCGGGCGATCATTATTGATACTCTCTCGGAATACGAGCTTCTTGCCGCCCCCTTCCCTGCCCTGTTCATTGATACCATTTACCAGTTGTATGACTATCTGGCCGAGAACGCGCATAGGAATTTCCGGATCGTGTTTGCGGCAGACAACCTCGATGAAGAGATCACACTTAAAGACGGGGAAACCCTTACCGTTATTGAATCCGTCTGCAAACTGGTATATGAACATCTTGAGCAGATCACTCTGGGAATTGAAGAGCTGTCTTATTTTGTCTCTCCCGGGTTTGCGCCGAAATACCTGCGCAGGATCATCCGGGCCGGGCGGCATTCCGGTATATCGCTGCACGCGACAACCCAGCGGCCGCCGGAGATACCGCCGGTCATCCGCGCGCAGATCACAAAGCTATACTCGTTCCGTCAGCACGAACCGGCAGACTTACAATGGATTGAACGCTGTGTCGGTAACAAAACCGAAGCCCAGAAGCTCCGCGGCCTGGAACGTTTCACCTGGCCCGGGCCGATGGTAAAAGACCGGCACTATAAAGAATTTATCCTTTAAAGTATGGCACAAAATTCAGCTGGTCTACCGCAGTGCCTAAAAGTAGTTTTTAGCGTTCTCGTCGGAGAGCGATCCTGGCCGGCGCGCGCTGCAGCCGCGGATATCCGGAAAATCTTATGCCATACATCCAGGAGGGAAAATGCGGCTTGCTCGAACAGTAGAAAACAATTTAACGCCTGGTGAAGTTGATCTTTACGTCCTCGCGCGCGGAGTTGGTCGCGCCGCTGCCCGGTTGATTGTCCGCCGCCGAACGCGGAAGAACCGTTTTGGCCAAACAGCCGAATATCGGTATTTGTATCTTGCTTATCGTGCCGGGGACAAAATCAAAGAACACTACATAGCCAAGCTCGCCGATGAAAAAGTATAAGAAGTGTCTTTGCGGCTGCGGCCGTAATGTCAGGACATACCCATCCCGTCCGAGAAAATACGCCAACCGGGAATGTTACCTGGGGCATTTGCGCCTGTTGCGCGCGCTTGAAGAACGAAACATCCGCATAAAACAATAACTATTTTTTTCCAACCATTGGAAATCACAATTTTGCCGCTTTTTTCTGTTTCTCCGGGAAAAGCGGTTTTTTTGCGCTTCCCGTCGAGAAAAAGTGCCGTTTTTAGCCCCGTAGAGGCAAGATTTTAATGCCGGTATACATCTATGAAGGGGGCAAAAATTTCCAACCATTGGAAATTTATCTTTTGGACAAACTTGGTAATCGAAGGCATATTTGAAGCGTAGATTTCAAACAGCACGCAAAAGGAGACCACAAGATGATAAAAGCGATAATCAACGAAGCAAAGTCAGCGGTCAAACCGGAAAAGTTGATCGTCACCGTGGCCGTGGTGGTAGCCGTATACTTCGGCATACAGTGGGTGAACAAAAAGATCGCGGCCCAGAAAGCGACGGCGTAAGACATGAAGAACGCGGGCAAGATATTGTTGACGTTCCTGATCGCGCTGGCCGCGGCGGTTGCTTACGATCAGATAAAAACCGCGGTCACAAAGAAAACGGGGGCTTAACGTGAAAGACAAACTGATAACTTTCGGCGTGGTGTGTCTGGCGATACTGGTGACCGGGGCAGTCTTGGACGAACTCGGCAACCAGGGACGCCTGGGATCGATCGGGCGCAATATCGCGCAGAAGATCACGCGGGGATTCGGGGTATAACCCCGGTTTAAACCATTTGCACTTTAACCTTTAACGGGAGGTAAACACGAAATGTATACACAGATAATCAAACAGCCCAGCGTCAGAGGTATCGCCGCCAGCGCATTGGCCACAGCGGACGTGCCGGCAAAAGGAACGCATTTCGCCGCTTTTCTCCGCTGCCTTACATCGGCCGGCGTGGAGTTGACCAGGGCGCAGATGCTGGCCGATATAAGCGACATTTACGTCGACCTTAACGGCCAGAGGATATACGACGTCTCGGCCAAGCTGCTGCTGGATTTACAAAAGTATTACGGCGACGCCGACGGCGCTGGGAACGTAGACGGGATAATCCCGATATACTTCGCGCGGCCGCATTTGTCGACTTTTGCCGAACGGTCGCTTTACGCGATCGGGATGAATAAGGTCGACAGTTTCGTCATCACGCTGAAACTCGCGTCTTCCCTGGCGCAGTTGGCGTATGCGGAAGTCTACAGCGAGATCACTCCGGATGAGCGCGCGGTCGGCCAGCACTACCAGATCAAGAGATACCCGCAGTCGTTCTCTTCAACGGGGTTACAGGAAGTCACCTCGATCCCGAAGCAGGACGCGACGGTCGCATACGGCGCGCTGCACATCGAAGCCGGATCGGGGACGTTCGATTACGTCACCATCAAACTCGGCGGGCAGAGCATCCATGACACCATCTGCCCCAACCTGAACAAGGTCATGCTCCAGCGTGAATTGCGCACACCGCAAAGCGGTTACTACCACGTCGACTTCGCGCGCAACCGCGATATGGGCAGCATCTTGCCCATGGCCGGGGTGAAAGACTTCCGGACACAGATAAACTGGAAGACCGCCGCTCCGGGAAACTTCAACATCTTTGCCGAGGAGTTACACGGCTTGAAGGTTGCCAACGCGTAGTTAAACCAGGCAGCGGGGGCCGCGGGCCCTCCTGCCCTTCTTACCAAAAGGCGGCAAAATGGCTTTATTGACAGATGCTCTCTCTTCTCTTAGCGGGATAGCCGGACAGCTGGCGACGATATACACTAACGGCGTGGAAGCCTATACATCATCGCAGGCGCGGCTTGCTGCGCTTGACGCTATTGATTCTGAAACCGTTAAAACCGCCACGCCTGTCGTCCAGACCACAACAGAAACCACCGCCAAAACCAAAGAAATGAACTGGACGGTGATCGGACTGGTGGCTGTGGCGATCCTGGGTATCCTGCTGGTGATCATGGTATTCAACCGCCGGAGGGGTTAACATGGCGCTTCCACCGATAACGTCCACCCTCACTAACAGTCCTCCGAGTTTTGTTTCATCTCCACAATCGAGCGCGGCGGCGAAAAGCGGCGATATTTACTCCGACTTTTCCACGGGGTCGTTTAGTGTCGGAGGGATAGCTTCAGGCAGTAGTATCTGGGGAGGCGTTATCATAGCAGGCATAATCGCGGTATTTTTCTTGTTCAGAAAGCAGCTCTTTAAAAAGAAATGATCGTCACGGTGCGGGCCCTGGCCTGGGATGAACAGGTTAATGCCCTGGTCAAGCGGCTGAATCCGGCATACGGCCTTACCGCGCTGCAAAGGCTTGTGGAACGCGGCGAAGTGCAGCTGTATAACGTGATCACCCAGGATAACCGGTTAGGAGTGATCATCACCCGCATCGATACCGGATATAACGGGACCCGGGAATTGGTCGTGATGCACGCGGTAAGCGAAGTTAAACCGGCCCAGCCGTTAACTTCCGTCCTGGCCCCGGTGTTCGAAGCGATAGCAAAAACTGCCGGAGCAGATAAAGTCAGGGTTCATTCAGACCGGCGCGGGATCGACAAGCTCCTTGAGGATAACGGATATAGTTTCAGCGAAACGGTGTTCATAAAAGAGGTCAAGTAATGTCAAAAGGATCGTCCAGTTCCAGCAGCGCTTCTACCACGCAGACAGTCAACGAGGATAACCGCGCGGCCGCGGACAACGGCGGGATTGCCCTGGCTAAAGGCGCACAGCTGATCCAGACAGACGAGTTCAGCGATAACGTGGCAAAAGCATTTAATCAGCTGATAGACCTGGCTCGGGATGCCGGGAGTGTTGCTCTCGATGCACAGACGACGGCCATGCAGAAAGCCATGTCGAACGCCGAAGATGCCTTGAACAAGGTCGTGCAGCAATCCGGCGAGGCATTAACCGCAGTAAGCCAGCGGTTAGAGACACAGGAAGCCGGGGAAGATTCGATATACACAAAAATATTCCCTTATATCGTGGTCGTAGCCGTTGCAGTGATTATCGTGATTGCGGTGATAAATTTTCGGAGGAAATGATGCAGAGATCCGCATACAAATATTTCAGCGTTACAATCCCGGCCGGTGAGATACGGCGTGTTGACGTGTATTCCAGGTTTTTGACAATACTCAACAACAGCGCGGCTTCCGATCCGCTGGTCTCGATCGGCGGGCAGAGTTATGAACGGATACCTCAAGGCATATCGATCGAACTGCCGGATGACGAGAACTTCACATATCTTGAATTTTATAATGATTCCGCTGCGACGCTCACAATAACCTTTGCCGTCTCTGCCGGTCGTATCTACGACGCCAGGTTCGTCGCGTCTGCGATATTGTCGGTCAACGCGACATCAAACGTGTTATCCACACCGGCGGCCATAGCGGTTACGACTTCTGCTCCGGCATCGCCTGCAATCGCCGCGGACAGCACGCGCCGCGCGGTGATGTTACAGAATAACGGTTCGTATCCGGTTTGGGCCGGAGATTCAAACGTCGACGGCGCAAACAACCGAGGGTTATGTATCTCGCCCGGGGAGGCTCTCACTTTGGAATCAGAAGCCGAAATTTATCTAAGGTCAACCGGTGGGGCAAGCACCATTTCCCCCACTATCCTGCAGAAGGTGTAAAGATGAATGGACTTTCAGGAGGAGTAAAGAACACCCGGGGACTAAACGGCGATACCGGATCGCAAGTGGCAAAGTCCGTTGCCGCAAACAGCGGAACAACGATTATCCATACCGTAACCGCCGGAAAGGCGTTTTATCTCGACTCCGTAGCATTATCACACGACGGCTTTGGTACCGGGACTTGCAATCTGTTCATACGAAACGGATCAGACGTGCTTACCGTAGAGCTATTGTGGCTTTGTTCGGCAGCAAACGTCATAAGGGATCGGCAAAATCAATACAAGTATCCGATCAAAATCACGGCCGGGTATGATATATGTCTGGGAGTTGGCGGAGTAACTGCTCACGCCTGTATCACCGGCTGGGAAGAGGACGTATAATGTCTAAGGTTATCACTTTAGCATCGAACCAGGAATCGAGGAATTCATGCCGGTTTTGCTGTTTCGGCACAGCAAGTCATAAGGTTGTCGATGAGGCAAAGGCAGAAGCCTTTTATCTCTGTGATCAACATTACAAAGAGTATCAGGCCGATCACGATGACATTCAAAGTAACATTGATACGCGGGCGGAGATCGCCGCAAGGAAAGCGGCCGCGGAGAAAGAAGCTGCCCCCTCCCCCGCCGGGAAAGACGAGGTGCAATAATGCCGTTACTTTTCGCTATACCGATAATCGCGGGACTCGGCGGCCTGTTCGCCGGGTCAATCATACAGACCAAAGCCGATAACTCCACAGCGCCGGTGGGCGGCGGCGTGGAAGGCACTAACTCCCTGCCTGTATATGTTACCGTGCCGCTGATCGTCGGCGGGATCATACTTGCGCTGGTCATCGTCAAGAAAATAACCAAGAAACTTTAACCGGGAGACGAATATATGTCAGTGATCGCGTTTTTATTCGGCGGGGCCTGCGGGTTCATCGGCGGAGTAGTCTGCACGCTCAAGATGGTGCGGAAACAGCTGAAGTCAACGCCGTGATTTTTGCCGGGTTCTCAATAGTGAAATGGCTTGCCGGGTTCAACCTCTTCAACGGGGAGAAACTCGGCAAGTTTTTGTTTTCCCTGGTGCTGTTCGCGGTGTTCTTCTTTGTGGCAATCGGGGTTTACCACCGGGCCTTCATCATGCCGACAACATCGAACAAAACGGTGATCCAGGAAGTCCGGGAAATGCACTACCATTACGAAACTATCAATAAGCCGAACAACCGGTTCCTGGGGGTGCAAATCGGGCCGCTGAAGTTAGGCGCGGGGATATAAAAAAAGAAGCGGGTTAAGTTCTGGCGAACACCCGCTTCTTAAACCAACTGAATGATGAAAAGATACCATAAACGAAAACTGCTGTCAAGGGGGAGATTCGAAAAAATTGGGAATGATACCATAGATCCTT
>DIEK01000131.1 GCA_002418595.1 Candidatus Omnitrophica bacterium UBA5776
GACTGATTTGTCCGCCGGTGTGGATACGCTGCGGGCCGGACAATTTTTCGCTTCGGGAATTTCCGTTTACCTGCCGGGTGAAAATAAAGAAGGGCAGATAACCATGAGGGAATTTGCCTTTCGGGATTTACGGCTTGAGAAAGTGAAGGGGAAGGTATGGGTGGATGAAAAGGGCGCGGCGCAGGCGTTGTTTTCTCCCGTAGCCCTCTGGAGCGGCTCTTTGACCGCCGCGGCCGATCTTTACGTAAGCGCAGACGGCGGTATAAAATACAAATGCCGGTTCCAGGTTAAGAATTCCGATCTGGAGGTGGTCTCCCGGGAATTAGGGTTCTCGGAAAAGGTGGCGCTCGGCGGAATCACTTCCGGCGAGGCAGTCCTGGAAGGAGGCGGCTCCGGCCTGCAGGATGTAAGCGCTTCTTTGGGAACACAGTCCGGGGGGAGTATGAATATACGGGATAAAAAGATCCTTGATTATCTGGCGGTGCAGAGCGGCCGCCCTCTGCAGACTATTTATGACAGCTTGAGGGATTACCGCTATCGCAGCGCTATCTTAAATTTATCTACCGTTGAACAGGAACTGCGTATATACGCCGTTTTCGAAGGCGGGCAGGGGAAAAGGGTTTTCGACGTGCGTTTGCATGGGATGATAGGCGGCAGGGGGATTTGATCCCCTCCGCTTCCTAAAAAGGGAGGGAATTATGGGGAAACTGCTATTGACGTGTTTATGGGCGTTGGGCATTACTTTCGGGCCGGGCTGTGCCAGGGTGCGCGTGGAAGCGCCGAAAGATCCCATCAAAGTGGATATCTCCATGCGGCTGGACATTTATCAGCATTTGGAGAAGACTATAGATAAGATAGAGGATATGGTATCTCCGAACGCAGATCCCGCTCCGTCGGCTTTCGGGAAACAGAGTTTACTTAATGTCATTCTGCCGTCCGCCGCTTATGCCGCGGATGCCGTTTCCGATCCCGAAATAGAAGGCGCGGTGCAGAGGAGAAAAAACAGGTTTGCGCAGATAACCGCTCTGCTGAAGAAGGGAACCGCCGGAGAGAACAGGGCCGGGCTGCTGGAGCTGCGGCGTTCGGCTTCCGGGGCGGAAAAGGAAATCATCAAGGAAGAAAACAGCGACCGCATGGTGATTTACATGAAGCTGGCCGCCAGGAACGGGGTGGCGGTGGAGGAAATAGAGAAGTTATACGCCAAGCGTCTTCAGGAAAGCCTGCCGCCCGGCGCGCCAGTGGAGGTTTTCGATCTGGACCAAGGCGCCTATGTATGGCGTATTAAGTAACCCGTAATTCCGGGGACACAATACTTAATTCGGCAACGGCTACGGTGACGAAGCCTGTTTCGGTTTACGGTGACGGCTTAAAACCGAAAAGCGTAAGTCGAAGAGACTAAAATAAGGGCATCGCAGCCGTCCGTAGTCGAGGGAAGAGAGAATATCAAGTAGCCGTGGAAATAAACAGGGAAGCCGATTATTCGGAATATATGTTCCGGAAGGAGACGCTTTGGGAAGGGCGCTGCCGCAGGTGCGGCGCCTGCTGCGGGGTTCTCGATGACCCCTGCGAGCATCTGCGGCCGGGGAATACCTCCGGGCAATATTACTGCGATATTTACGAAATGCGCTTCGGCCTTAGGCGCACAGTTTCCGGTAAAGAATTCCATTGCGTGCCTTTGCGCTCTGTCCTGCATCAACATTGGGCGTCCGATCATCTTTGCGCTTATAAGGAAGGATTTACGCGGCCATGGCCGGAGAACATCTGAAGGTTTATCGTCTTATCCGGAGGCAGGCTTCGGATTTCCGCCTGCCTTCGGTAACGGAGATATCCGCTGAAGAGGATCCGTACCTGGTGCTGGTTTCCTGCATATTGAGCCTGCGTACTAAAGATAGTGTGGCCTTACGGGCTTCCCGCAGGCTGTTTAAAGAGGCCTCGGACCCTCGTTCTATGTTGAGGCTGCCGGAAAAGAAGATATCCGGCTTGATTTTTCCGGTCGGGTTTTACCGGACAAAGGCCGGAGTGATCCTCGGAGCCAGCCGGGCGATCCTGGAGAGTTTCGGCGGCAGGGTGCCGTGTACAATAGAGGACCTGCTGAGTATTAAAGGGGTAGGAAGGAAAACTGCCAATCTTGTGCTCGGATTGGGTTACGGCATACCGGCGGTATGCGTTGACACGCATGTGCACCGTGTCTCCAACCGTTTGGGCTGGGTAAAGAGCGTCAAGGCAGAGGAAACCGAGAAAGCCCTGCAAGGGCTTTTCGCGCGCAGATACTGGATAGAATTGAACACGGTACTGGTGGCCTTCGGCCAGAACATCTGCAGGCCGGTTTCGCCTTTTTGCGGCAGATGCGCGGCGGAACGCTGCTGCCCGAAGGCCGGGGCGGCAGAGAGCGGCAGGGGAAGAAAATGAAACAGGAAGTATTCAGGGAGAGTGTGCTTACTCATCCTGATTAATCAAGGCGAGTTTAGCCGGTGAGGAGTTTTATTACTTCGGTAATACGGTAAATAAGGGGGAGAATATAATGTCCAAGTCGTTGATGGAGCTGGAAGAAAAATTGGCGCGGGTGGAGCCGGGTTCGGTCAGAGAGCATATTCTCAAGTCGGCAAAAGATTTCAAGTCTTCCTGGATAGAGTTCGGCAGGGCGCTCTATTCCGTCTGGAAGGACAAGCTTTACCGGGAGTGGGGATATTCCAAGTTCGAGTTTTACACCGCTAAAGAAGTGGGGATAAAACAGCAGACCGCTTTGAAGCTTTTGAGGTCGTATATGTTCCTGGAGAAGGAGGAGCCGGCTTACCTGAGGCAGGAATTCATCGAGTCCGCGGATGCCAGGCAGGTGCCTTCTTATGAAGCGGTGGATGTCCTGCGCAGCGCCAAGAACCGCAAGATGCTCGGAGATGACGAGTATTCGACGCTTAAAAAGCAGGTCTTCGAAGACGGCAGGGAGGCCAGGGATGTTAAGAAGGACCTTAGCGCGCTGATCAGACAGAGAGAAGAAATTGATCCCCAAGAGGCGTGGGAGAAAAAGAAGAATACGCGGGTCAAACGGCTGATCGGCGTGTTGAAGACCCTGCGCGGGGAGATTGAAACGGAAAAGTTGCTGCCGATGCCTTTGCTGAAGGAAGTATCCCAGTTGATCGTGAAACTTCAAGAGGAGATTGAATGAGCCGGACGGCCCCAGGAGGTGCGTAATGCGTAATATTCCAGGTTGTTTTATCGTCATAACTACGATCGTCTTTGTGTCCGGGTGCTGCGGCGGCAGGGAAAGCGTCGTTGCGTTCCGTTCATTCGGTGGATACGCTGCGAAAGCAGACGCCGCCGCCAAAGACAGGCTGGAGGCCGACTTGCGCGCCGGCAAGACCGGGCTGGGAAGCGGAGCGGCGGAGATAAAGAAGAATTACGGTGAGCCCGACGAGATATCGGTTGCTGTGGACTCTACCCGGTTCGTGTATAAACGCGGCGGCCGGCCTTCGATCGTCCTCTGGTTCGATCACCGTGGCGTATTGTCTTCCTGGAGCGATTAAAATGAAAGCATTCCTGGTAGGGTTATTGTTTTTATCTGCGTTGGGGATGCTGGCGGGATTGTGGTTGTTTTTCTTCCCGCTCTTCGTTCTTTTGTCCGCGGTCTTGGGGCTTTCCCTGGTGTTCGCGGCGGCTTTGCTTTTCGTCTGGATGGTGGGCAAGGCCGTGATTTTTGTCTGGGGAAAGTTGAGGCAGCCGTGACAGTTGGAAATATATTGAATGGAGAGGAGATCCGCGGCTTAATAGAAAAGCAGTCCCTGGTCAGCGGGTTTCTCGATCTGGAAAAACAACTAACGCCGAACGGTATGGATTTTACCGCTTCCACGATACACGCCTTTGACGGCGAAGGCGCGGTGGATTTCGATAACAGCGGACGGGTGCTCCCGGGGGTGAGGGAGATCCCGGGCGAAGGGACCTGCGGCTGGTGGTTACTTAAACAGGGGGCATACCGGGTTTCCACCAATGAGACCGTGCGCATGCCGCTGGGGTTGATAGCCTTCGCTTTTCCCCGCAGTTCACTTTTGAGATGCGGCGCTTTCACGCAAACAGGGGTATGGGACGCGGGGTTTCACGGCAGGAGCGAATTCATACTGGTGGTGCAGAATCCGANNGGATCCGCATACGCAGGAACGCCCGGTTGATACAACTGGTTTTCGCCGGGATCAATCCCGCGGGGAAAGGGTATGACGGTATTTACCGCCAGAAGGGGTGAAGGATCGGATATGCTGATTCGTGACGTCGAAATTAAAGTTATACGCGGCGATATTACCGCCGTAAAAGCGGACGCGCTGGTGAATGCCGCGAACAACCGCCTGCTGATGGGCGGTGGGGTCGCGGGGGCTATTAAGAAGGCCGGCGGTGAAGAGATAGAAAGAGAAGCGGTGAGCCGCGGTCCGGTGGATATCGGCGATTCCGTTGTGACTTCGGCGGGCAGGCTGGCGGCCAGGTATGTGATACACGCCGCCACCATGGGAATGGATTTTCGCACCGACGAGAGTAAGATCCGGGCTTCCTGCCGGAGCGCTCTCAATCTGGCGGCAGGACTGGATATATCCTCCGTCGTCTTTCCCGCTTTGGGCTGCGGTACGGGAGGTTTCCCCTGTAAGGCGGCGGCAAAGATCATGGCGCAAGAGGTGCACAGGCTTTTGTTCTGCGGGAAATCCGGCGCCCTGAAAGAGATCGTATTCTGTCTTAAAGACGAGGAAACGGCCGGCATTTTCGATAAGAATGTTTGCGGCTACCTGGAATATATGACGCGCACGCTCAAACAGCCTTTTCTTACAGTGGACGCCGTTATCGAAAGCGCGGGCGGGATCGTGATCATAAAAAGGAGCAATCCGCCTTTCGGCTGGGCGCTGCCGGGAGGGTTCGTGGACTACGGGGAAAGTCTGGAAGACGCCGTGAGGCGGGAGGCCAGAGAGGAGACGGGGCTGGAGTTATCGGAACTCAGGCAGTTTCATACCTATTCCGATCCCGGGCGCGACCCGCGTTTTCACACGGTGGGTACGGTTTTTATCGGTAGCTCTTCAGGTATCCCGGTTGCCGGTGACGATGCCGCCGAGGTGAGAATCGTTTCAAGGCAGGAGCTTGCCGGTATGGAATTCGCTTTTGACCATAAAAAGATAGTGGAGGATTACCTCAAGGAAAAAGAGAGGGGGAGGTAGCTTAAGGTTTCACGTTTCCCGCAACTGTTTTTCCGCGTCTATGATGTCGCGGTTGATAACTCTCGCCGTTTCACGGATCTTTTCTTTCAGCAGAGGGGAAGCGACCTCGGAGTCCCCTATCTCGCGCAGTATCTGCACGCTCATCCGGAAGTATCGCACGATCTCCCCCTCATCGGTGTCGGTTAAAAGCAGGGTTTTCTCAAAAGACGTTCCTCTCAGCCAGGATTCTATGCTCCCGCTTAAATGGAAGTAAGGCTCTTTGCTCAAAGGATAGATACGCCGTGATATCTCGAGTTGTTTTATACGGGCGTAGATCTCTTCGCAGGCCGCCCTTATGCGCCTGGCGCTTTTGGAGAGATTCAGCATCTGCTGGTTTTTACGCGGTTCAAAGACCGCCGCCGCAGCCATTATACCCAGCCCGAATTCATCCAGTTGCTCCAGCACGTCGCGTTCGTAAAGCTCGGAGAGCAGCAGTTCGTAACCGTAAACGGTCTTGGCGAACTGCCCTTTGGGAGTGAGCTCCCCGTTTTTTATGTAATCGTTGTCTTTGAGGAGATTCAACTTTGCCTCTATCAGGCGCAAGGCTTCTTTCTGTTCTTCTTTGCGGCACTGGAAATAATGCAGGGAGAGAGGATATACTTTATAGAGGTCGTCCCGGTATTTTTCGTAAAGATTGAGGATGGTGGCATATGATGTGTTAAGCTGGCTGTGTACCTCCTCGGGGCCTCCGTAAATGACGCGATTGATGTCGTTGTAACTCAGTTTAGCGGGATTGATCCTGCAATAAACGAACCCTTCCGTATCTATGCCGCGCCTGCCCGCGCGGCCCGCCATCTGGTAGAAATCGCGCGTTTTCAGGTTGCGCACGTAGCGCCCGTAGAATTTGCGCAGATCGTCGAAGACAACCGATCTGCTCGGCATGTTTATGCCTAACGCGAAGGTCTCCGTGGTGAAGATTACCTTTAGCAGACGGCTGGTGAAGAGCCGTTCGATGACTTCTTTGAGCGTCGGCAGCATGCCCGCGTGGTGAAAAGCGATACCCTTTTTCACCAGGTCGGACATCTCTTGCGCCGAGCGTTCACGGGTCAGGTCGAATTTTCGGCAAAGTTCCTCGTAAAGAGCCGTTATTTTGCCGCAGTCGTCTTTCGGCAGGAGATCGAACCTGCAGAGATCTTTCGCCAGGTCCTCGGCCCGCCTGCGGCCGAAGACGAAATATATGCAGGGGAATCCTTCCCGTTCGCGGATGTGTTTTATGAGCGGACCGATCTTGTTCAATCCGTAACCGGTGCGCGGGTTTTGCCTGTGGAATTTATACGGCAGTTCCGGAAGCCCCTTTATGTTCTTCAGGGCAGAAAGACTGTCGACCACCTGGTTCTGGCACTGGAAAAGGAAATGCAGCGGGACCGGGCGTTCGGTTTCCACCACCGTTTGCACCGGCTTGTTATGGATGCTTTCTATCCATTCCGCTATTTGTTTGATATTGGGTATGGTAGCGGAAAGGGCCAGCAGGTTCATGTGTGAGGGGAGAAAGATAAGCGACTCTTCCCACACGGTGCCGCGTTCCTCGTTGTCCAGATAATGCACTTCATCGAATATGATCCAGCGGTATTTTTTCAGCGACTCCTGGTCGTCGAGTATCTTGTTGCGGAAAATCTCCGTGGTCATGATCAACACCGGAGCCTCGGGGTTCAGCGAGATGTCACCGGTGAGTATGCCTATATTATCTCCGAGGCGGTTCTGGAAATCGCGGAATTTCTGGTTGGAAAGGGCTTTTATCGGCGCGGTGTATATCACGCCGGTGTTGTTATTGATGCAGGTGTCTATGACATGTTCTGCGATCGCGGTTTTGCCCGCTCCGGTAGGCGCGGAGACGATCACGGAATGCCCGTTGTTGATATGGTCGATTGCTTCCTGCTGGAAACGGTCGTATTTGAACATGAAAGTTATTATAGCCTAAAATCCCGCGGAAAGACAGGTATTTCAAAATACCGAAGCGCAAGGCCGGGGACGCAGAAGAACTAAGAAGGTAAAAACAAGAAGAGCAAGCGGCCGAGAAACGTGAGGCTGTTTCTTTTGCCCGGAGAGAGCCGTCTTTTATTAATGTTTGATTTGTGAGGCAAAAATAGTAAAATAAAGCATGGGTTACGATAACGCGCTGAACAAAGGATGGGAAGAGTTATCCTCACGCGCGTCCGCTCCCGTAAAGGCAGTTTTTCTCGGGCAGGAATATTTTCTTGATCCGAGTTCCAGGGAATGCGTTTCCTCCTCCGGAGGCAGGGAAAAACCGTATCTTTCCATACTTTTACTGCATTATGCCGCGGCCGCGCTGAAAGGGATCCCCCGCCTGGAAGGAAAATGGATATCTTTCAGGGAACTGCCGGCAGGGGAGTTTTATTATCCGGCTTTCCGTAAGCGGGCGTTGGAGCCGCTGCTCGCAAAATACGGAAAGGACCCGCGTGAAGCGGTCGCCGGGCTGTGCAGGCGGCTGTCCGGGATAGCCGGTGAGTTGGCGGAAGGAGACGCCTGCGTAGTGATAGAGGTTTTCCCCGGAGTGCCGGTAAAGATCGTTTTCTGGCTGGCGGACGCCGAGTTCCCGGCTGAGGTCACTATGCTCTTCGACAATACCGCCGGCAGTATTTTCTGCACCGAGGATATAGCCGTTCTGGGAGGGGCGCTGGCGGCGAACCTTGCCGCTTCCGTGTAGTAAGGAGTCCGTCTTCAACATACAGCCGAACATAAGCTGTGCATCGGCTTCGCCGGAAAGAGCAGCCAAAGTGATCTTTGTTTGAGGGGCTCTATAAGGGGGTTATGAATGCGAAAGATCAGGGAACTTGTTTCTATAATGTCAATTTTATGCCTGGCTTGCGGTCTTTCTTATGCCGCTTCGTCTTATCCCGGGAAAGGGAGCGTTTTATCCTCTCTGGGGCGGAAGTATGATTATAATAATATCGCCGTTAAACGCGCGGTTGACGGAGATACGCTTCTGCTTGAGAACGGTGAACGCGTGCGGTTGATCGGTATAGATACCCCGGAGTGCCACGAGTCGAAGAAGCTTTACCGCGACGCCAAGCGCACAATGCAGGATGTGCAGACGATCAAATATATGGGAAAAAGTGCCGCGGCGTTCACCCGCAGGCTCGTGGAAGGAAAAAAGGTCAGGCTGGAATTCGACGTGGAGCGCAGGGATAAATACAACCGGCTTCTGGCCTACATTTACCTGCCGGACGGGACTTTCGTTAACGCAGAGATCGTCGCCAACGGGTATGCTTCTCTAATGACTATTGCGCCGAACGTCAAACACGCTGAGCTGCTGCGCGCCCGCTACAAGGAGGCCAGAGAAAAGCGGCGCGGTCTCTGGAAGGATTGAGCGGAACCCTTGTGGGGAATTGGGCAAGTGTTCCCCTTGGGATAACACCCTGTCTTAATGGAAAGGCAGGTGTTCACTCGTGTGACACTTTGGCTAATTGGAAAGCCAAGTGTTCACTCGTGTGAAAGTATTCGCCTGTGCGATATACTTTGGCCAATCGGATGGCCAAGTATTCGCCTGTGCGATACCCGAACTAATTTGGAAGGTTCGGTATTCGCCTGTGCGAAAGTTCCGAGAGGATTTGTCCTTAGGATTACCCGGGGATTGAAGCCCGGAGAACTTCATTTAAAGGAGGAATGTCATGCTGAGATTTCTTACTGCCGGAGAGTCTCACGGCCGGGCTTTGATAACGGTCGTAGACGGTATGCCCGCAGGTTTGAGGGTGGACGCGGAGAAGATAAATTTTCAATTACGGCGCAGGCAGCAAGGATACGGGCGCGGCGGAAGAATGAAGATCGAAACGGACAAAGCCGAGATCGTTTCCGGCCTGCGCAGAGGTTTGACTCTCGGCAGTCCGCTTTCTATCAGGATCATGAACCGGGATTTCAGCATAGAGCGGATGCCTTCGGTAGCCTGCCCAAGGCCGGGGCACGCCGATTTAGCCGGATTGCTCAAATACGGTTTTGGGGACGTTCGCGATGTTCTGGAGCGGGCTTCGGCGAGAGAAACTGCGGCGCGCGTGGCTGCTGGTTCGCTCTGCCGCATACTGCTGGAGTATTTCGGGATGAAGTTCACCTCTCGTGTGCTTAAAGTAGGCGGAGAGACGGATATTTCCGCGTTTAAGGCCGTGATAGACAGGGCGAAAAAGAGCGGCGACACCGTGGGCGGTATTTTTGAAGTCTCCGTTGCCGGTGTGCCGGCCGGGTTAGGGACTTACGCGCAGTACGATAAAAGGCTGGACGCCGCGCTCGCCGCGGCATTTATCTCCATTCCCGGAGTTAAAGCGGTGGAGTTCGGTCTGGGATTCGGTTACGCCGACAAACCCGGTTCGAAATGCCATGACCCTGCCGGGTATTCAAGGGGCAGGGGATATTTTAGAAAAAGCAATAATGCCGGCGGCATCGAAGGCGGAATATCCAACGGGGAAGAAATAGTCGTACGCGCATGCATGAAGCCGATCTGCACCCTGTTGACTCCTCTGGAGTCCGTAAATATAAATACAAAGAAAACCGCCAAGGCCGCGGTAGAACGTTCCGATGTTGCGGTGGTGGAAGCAGCCGGGGTGGTCGGCGAGGCGGTCTGCGCCGCGGTATTGGCCGGCGCGTTCCTGGAGAAATTCGGGGGGGATTATCTGGAGGATATAAATTCCGCTTACCGCGATTATCTCAAAAGGATAAAGAAATGAACGGCGCTCGGGAGAAAAATATTATACAAGGACGGCCGCGTAACATTTTTCTGGTCGGATTCATGGGCACCGGAAAATCTTCCGTAGGCAGGGCGCTTGCGGCAAGAATGAAGCGGGATTTCGTCGATCTGGATGAGTTGATAGAGGCGCGGCAGCGGCGCAGTATTCCGGATATATTCGCCTCCGACGGGGAAGCTTTCTTCAGGAAGCTGGAAAAAGAGGCGTTGAAAGATGTTTGTTTTTCGGACAGCAAAGTGGTGTCCTGCGGCGGCGGCATAGTGATCGATAAGGAGAATGTCGTCTTGATGAAACAGCGCGGGATACTTGTTTGTCTTTGCGCCGCCCCGGAAGTTATCTACGCGAGGACCCGCGCCTTTTCCAACCGTCCTTTGCTGAATGTTCCGGACCCGGTGTCCAGGATCGGGAAATTGCTGAAACAGCGCCAGCGTTATTACGCGCTGGCGGACGCGAGCGTTGATACCTCCTCTATGGGGATCGGCGATGCCGCCGCGTATATAGAAAAACTGTATGAAGATAAAATAGGTAAGGCAAGTGGTAAGGAGGGAGAAAAGTAGATTTTGTTTAATCAAACCGCAGAAAGCCCCGGGTTTTAACCCATTTGTTCTTCAACCATTCGGAGAGCTGAAGTTTATCTACGGATCCCCCCTGTTTTTTCTCTTCCGGCAGCCAATCTTTCAATCAAACCGCAGAACTCTACCCGTCAGCGTTCATAAATCCATGTTAGATATTGCCGTTTAATACCGTCTATTATGTTGGATGGACTATTCAGAAACAGGTTTTAGGTTATAGGTTCCCGGCTCTAAGCAAAGAGAATATGCCAAGTATTTAGCTGCGTGATACTTTCTTTACTTTTGTTTTGCGTTCCGGGAACAAAGATAGTAAAATGCTTTTGTTTGAACGCCGGGTTTTAGCGGCGTGGAGGAGAAACCGGTGACGGACAGGGAGGCGCTGATAGCGCTTAATCTCGTTTCCGATATAGGCAGCAGGCGGCTGAAGGACTTGTCGGTTTCTTTCGCGGCTATTCAGGAGATATTTTCCGCCACCTGCGCGCAGCTGATTGCCGCGGGGGTGAGCGATTCGTCCGCGCGGAGTATAAGCTCTTTCAAAGAAGATATGCTGCGGCAGGAATTGTCCGCCGCTTCCGCGTTGGGGGTGGAGATAATCACTTGTCTGGATCCGGCGTATCCGGTGAACCTCGCTTCGATACCCGGATATCCGCTCGTGCTTTATGTGCGGGGCGAGATCCGCGATGAAGACCGTTTTGCCGTGGCGGTTGTGGGCAGCAGACGGGCGTCGTTATACGGCCTTTCCTGTTCCGAGAAGTTCGCTTATGATCTGGCGGCTTCCGGGTGGTGCGTGGTTTCCGGAATGGCGCGCGGTATAGATACTCAGGCGCATAAGGGGGCGCTTAAGGCCGGCGGAAGGACCATCGCGGTAATGGGCAGCGGGTTCGCCGATATTTATCCCCCGGAGAACGGGAAGCTTGTGGATGAGATATCTTCCCGCGGGGCGGTGCTCTCGGAATTCCCGCTTTCAACGGCGCCTTTGAAACGTAACTTTCCGCGGCGTAACCGCATAATAAGCGGATTGAGCCTCGGGGTGCTGGTGGTGGAAGCTGCCAGGAACAGCGGGGCGTTGATTACCGTGGATTTCGCCCTGGAGCAGGGCAGGGAGGTTTTCGCGCTCCCCGGCAGGGTGGATTCCGCCAATGCCTGGGGGACAAATTCTTTGATCCAGCAGGGGGCAAAGACCGTTTGCTCGCCTTCGGACATAACCGATGAATTCCCTTTGCTGCGGCCGGAGAAGAACGCCGTAAAAAATGAGAGTACCGGCAACGACGAAGATGTCCCGGCAGGGGAAGCCTCGGTGCTGGACGTTATGGCAGGGGGAAAGATCCACAAAGAGGGAATAACGCTTAAAACCGGATTATCCGCCGCGCGCGCAGCGGAATTACTGCTGTCGCTGCAATTGAAGAAAAAGATCAGGCAGTTGCCGGGCGGCTACTTTACGAGGATATGATATGAAATCAGGCAAGAAGCTGGTCATAGTCGAGTCTCCAACCAAAGCAAGAACGATCGGCAGGATACTCGGGGAGGGGTTTCTCGTTACTTCCTCGATGGGGCATCTTATAGATCTGCCGCAGCGTCAGCTGGGAGTGGACGTCGATAACGGTTTTGTCCCGCGTTATGTGGTGATGAAATCAAGGCAGTCGCTCTTGAGCAAACTCAAGAAAGAGGCGGCCGGTTCCCAGGAAGTATACGTGGCCACCGATCCGGACCGGGAGGGTGAGGCCATCGGATGGCATATAAAGGAGAGGCTGCCGGCGGGCAAAAAAATACTTCGCGTTGTTTTTCACGAGATCACCCCGCAGGCGGTGAAGAACGCGTTCGGGCATCCGCGCGAGTTCGACGCCAGCATGATCGAAGCGCAGACAGGCAGGCGCGTGCTGGACAGGATAGTGGGGTATTATCTGAGCCCATTACTCTGGAAAAAAATGGCGCGCGGTTTGAGCGCCGGGAGGGTACAGTCGGTCGCCTTCCGCATCATCGTGGAAAGGGAACGGCAGATAGAAAGTTTCGTCCCCAGGGAGTATTGGGAGATCGAGGCCCTGCTCGGGACGCCGGGCGGGGCGGACTTCTCCGCCAAGCTGGATAAAGAGGACGGGGAGAAAATCGAGATAAAGAACAGGGAAGAAGCCGACAGTATCGCAGAAAAACTCGGGAAAAGCGTTTTTTCGGTCGCTTCGATAACGCGCAAAGAGAAGAAACGCAACCCGGAACCCCCGTTCATTACCAGCACTCTGCAGCAGGAGGGTTTCAACAAGCTGAAGTTCAATTCCAGCCGCACCATGCAGATCGCCCAGCAGTTATACGAAGGAGTGGATCTCGCGGGTGAAGGCCCCGTGGGTCTGATAACCTATATGAGGACAGATTCCACGAACGTGGCGGCCTCGGCAGTAAAAGAGGCGCGCGATTTTATCAAGGATAAATACGGAGCGGAATATCTTCCCGATAAACCCAACGTATATAAGTCCCGAAAGAACGCGCAGGAGGCTCATGAAGCGATACGGCCGTCTGCCGTGTCCAGATCCCCGGAGCAGTTGCGCGATCTGCTTACTCCTGAACAATATAAGCTTTATGAGCTGATCTACCGCAGGTTCATCTCCAGCCAGATGACACCGGCGCGTTATTCCGTGACTTCGGTCTCAATCAATGCCGGTGTTTATTCCCTCAGCGCTTCAGGCAGCAGGCTGGTTTTCGACGGCTGTCTTTCCGTCTATAGAAAAGAGGAGGAGCCGGAAGAGGGGCAGCCGGCGATGCCGGAGTTGAAAGAAGGCGATATCCTTCAGTTGAGGGGGCTGAACCCGTCTCAGCATTTCACCAAGCCGCCGCCCAGGTTCTCCGACAGCTCGCTGGTCAAGACTCTGGAAGAAGAGGGCATCGGCAGGCCGTCCACCTACGCGCCCATCATACAGACCCTTTTGTTGAGGGATTATGTGCGCAGGATCAAAGGTTATTTCCATCCTACGGAACTGGGGGGAAAGGTCTGCGACCTGCTGGTGCGTTATTTCCCCGGGATAATGGATGTAAAATTCACCGCCCGCATGGAAGAGAAACTGGACGGTATAGAGGAAGGTAAACTGCGCCACGTGCAGGTGCTGGAGGAGTTCTACCAGCCTTTCAAGCAGGACCTGGATTTCGCCCAGGGAGATATAAAGAAGGAAGTGGTCGTCACCGGGGAAGCCTGCGAGAAATGCGGCAAACCGATGGTGGTGAAGTGGGGCAGGAAAGGCAAGTTCCTTAGCTGTTCCGGTTTCCCGGAGTGCAAACACGCCAAGTCCATCACCACGGGGGTGAAATGCCCCCAGCCCGGCTGCGCGGGGGAATTGATAGAGAGGCATTCCCGCCGGGGCGTTTTCTACGGCTGCAGCCGTTATCCTGAATGCCGCTACGTCTCCAGCACCCTTCCGGGAGAAACCAAATGACGGGCAGGTATGTGGAGCGGTTCCTGCGTTATCTCGAGATTGAGAAGAATTATTCTCCGCACACACTGTTGAATTACCGGATAGACCTGCAGGATTTTGTTTCTTTTTGCGCCGGGCAGGAGACAAGCGCGATCGCTTACCTGGAAATAAGGAAATATCTCGCTTTGCTGAAAGAGAAAAAACTTGCTTCCCGCAGCGTCGCGCGGCGGCTTTCCTGTCTGCGGTCGTTCTTTAATTTCCTCTGCCGGGAAGGGCTGGTGAAGCATAATCCCGTTTCCGGGGTTTCCACTCCCCGGCTGGACCGGCATTTGCCGGAATTCCTCACCGAGGAAGAGGTGGCCCGTCTTTTTGATTCCGTCCCCGGCGAAGGAAAGAAGGAAGCCGTTCGTCTGCGGGACAAGGCCATACTCGAGGTGTTCTACAGCACCGGGATGCGTATCTCCGAACTCTCCGGATTGAAACTGGCGGCCGTGGATTTCATAGGCGGCGTGGTGAAAGTCCTCGGCAAGGGTAGAAAAGAACGGATCGTTCCCATCGGGGAGCCGGCGCTGCGCGCCCTGAACGCTTACCTGGAAAAAAGGGATTCCCGGAGGGACGAGGTCTTTCTCAATTTAAAGGGGCGCCCGATCACAGCCCGCGGGGTGCGGCTGGTGGTGGACAGATATTTCAGGCTCGCCGGTATGAAAAAAGGGGTTTCTCCGCACACCCTGCGGCATTCTTTCGCCACTCATCTTTTGAACCGCGGCGCCGACCTGAGAAGTGTGCAGGAACTGCTTGGGCATGCCAATCTCTCTACGACTCAGATATACACGCATCTTACCACCGAACGCCTGAAGGCGGTTTACGACAAGGCCCATCCCAGGGCATAGGAAGGGAAAAATATGGTTTTTTTGTACGACCTCATATTTTTTCTGATTTTTCTTTTCTTTCTCCCGGTTTACCTGGTAAAAGGGAAATTGCACTCAGGATTTCTCTGCAGGCTCGGTATAATGCCTAAAGGAATTGTTTTCAACTCTCCGATATGGATACACACGGTAAGCGTGGGAGAAGCAATGGCGGTCAAGGAGTTTGTTTCCGGGCTGCGCGGACGTTATCCGGGGGTGCAGATGGTCTTTTCCACGGTTACTCCGACGGGTAACCAGGTGGCGCGTTCCTTCGCGCAGCCTCAGGACGCCGTTATTTATCTCCCTTTCGATTTCAGCCTGGTTGTGCGATCGGTATTGCGGCGCATGCGGCCCAGGCTTTTCCTGGCGGCGGAAACGGAGTTCTGGCCGAACCTCTTGAGCGCGCTGCGCGCATACGGAGTGCCGGCAGCGGTGATTAACGGGAGGATCTCGGATCGTTCTCTGCGCGGCTATGCCAGGCTGAAGGTGCTGTTTGCTCCCCTGTTGCGCAAGATCGGATTTTTCTGCGTGCAGACCGAAAAAGACGCCGAAAGGCTTGTTTCTCTGGGGGTGGAGAACGATAGAATAAAAGTCACCGGGAACCTGAAATTTGACGCCGGTATATCTTCAGTGTCGGCGGCGGCCGCGGACGCCTGCAGGCTGACCCTGGGGCTGGGGGAGGAAGAACGTCTTCTCGTAGCCGGGTCCACGCATGAAGGTGAAGAGGAGCTTGTATTGAGGGCGTATGAAATGACCGCGGCAGGAAGACGGCACGTGCGTCTGCTATTGGCGCCCAGGCATCCCCGCCGCGCCGCAGAGGTCGCCGCCCTGCTGCGGGCGCGGGGGTTACATCCGGTCATGGTCTCGGGGTTGGAGAAAG
>DIEK01000059.1 GCA_002418595.1 Candidatus Omnitrophica bacterium UBA5776
GCTCAGCCTTTTCATGCTTACAGCACCTCCACGTAAACCCGGACCGCTTCTTCCTTGCGCAGGGACAGATTATAACCCCTTATTCTCACCTCGACCGGATCCCCCAGGGGTGCGGTCCTCAATACCTCCAGAGAGCAGCCCGGGACGATCCCCATGTCGAGCAGTCGTTTCTTCAGGGCCCCTCCGGAGGAAACCCTTTTGACGACACCTTTCTTTCCCGGTTTCAAACCATCCAATCGCTCTTCCATCGCTCCTCCATTTGTTAGATATAACTAACTCTTGACCAAAAAATTTACATCAGGCTGAAAACGTATCCTGCCAGCAGGGATGCCGCGCATATAAACGCCAGATAGATCACCAGGATTTTTGTGCCGAATTCCTTTCCTAAAACAAGAATGGTCCCATAACTGGTGATCGGCCCGGCCAAAAGCAGGGTGAACCCCGCCCCTGCGCTCAACCCCCGTCTGATCAGTGCATCGACCACCGGCACGCCCATGGTGGCGCAGAAATATACCGACAGCCCGAAAACAAGCGCAAAGACATACCCGGCCGGGCCTTTAAGATAGGTCTTCACAAGATAACCCACGGGCATCAATGATTCCACCGCGGCCGCCAGCCCCAGGCCCAGGAGGATCTCTTTTCCTATATCTTTAGGCATATCGATGAAGGCGTATTTTAGGATCGACTTCATCCTGGAGAGAAAGCCCCTTTGGGCCTTTGCCGCGCAATGAGAACATTTTTTCTCACCGCAGATGCATTCCGCAGGGGCAGATATCTTTCCGCTTCTCCTGACCGGGATCCTGTTGCCGATAAAACCCGCGGCCAGGCCCATCAAGATCACGGTGAAGAAAAGGAATGCCGCGAATTTAACGCCGAGAATTCCCGCCGTGACTACCAGGGCATTCACGGAAGTGGCTGGGGTGACTATCAAAACGGCGAGGATCGGCCCCAAAGAGGCCCCTTTCCTGCGGAAGCTTACCGCGATAGGAAGCGCCCCCCAGCAGCATACGGGAGCGAGCGTCCCTGCCAGGGTGGACCAAAAGACCCCCTTCATCCCTCTTCCTCCCAAGTGTTTCTCTATCCACTCGTCCGGGACGAATTCATGGATGACCCCGCTCAGGATAAAGCCGACGAACAAAGCAGGGACTGTCACGGCAAGATAATGAAGAAAAGAAGCGCCAAACCTGGACAAAAACATGAATTGCCCTCTTTATTTTCTCTCTTTTGACATGGTAGTAAGAGCTAACACCCACATGAAAAAATTTTCCATAACATCACCTTTTTTCTTTACCTTTCTTGACCCGGATCCTTTTTACGCAGGACTCGAGGCCGTTGAGGCTGCCGGACGGCAGGCTCTTCTCTATAAAGGAAAAGAAACCGGACAGCCTAGCCAACGTCAGCCCGCTAACTGAATGCTCCAGTTTGCAGGACTCCTCCCTTGCCGTATCGTGATCGATGAACAGATACTCCGTCAGGAAACGGAACAGCATATCCTCTTTATCCTGGAGCTCGCAGGCAAGGCGCTTGCCCGCGGCGGTAAGACAAGCTGATCCGTATCTTTCGTGCTTCAGCATGCCCTTCCCGGCAAGGTTCTTGAAAGCGGTGTTGACGCTGGATTTCTTCACTCCCAGCCGTGCCGCTATATCGCTGACCCTGGCGAAGCCGTTCCTGCTCTCGAAATAATTCACGGCCTCCAGGTAATCTTCCATGTTGGAAGTGATCTTTTTACCCCCCGCGCCCATGCACTCTCCCGCTTACACTGCTCCAATATGCTTGTTAGACAATTCTAACATATTCCCGGTTTTTGTCAACCCTTTTTAGAAAACTTTTAGTAAAGAAAAGGTGGGGAAGGGAAGGATAAAAATGCGTCTCAGAAGGAATTCAGGAAGCCGGATAGGTCTGCTTTCAGTCTTTTACCCGCCAGGAAGCTGCGCGCGATCCTGAAAGATTTTATGGCGAGCTTGCGGCGCCTGTTCTTGTGGGTGATCAGATATTCCAGCCGGGAAGAGAATTCTCCTCCGCCCGCCTCCTGGCTTGAGAAAAACAGGGCCGCTTCTTTAAATTTCTCGAAAACAGGCAGTCTGTTGAGTAAAAGGGCGTTCTTGCACAAAGCCCCTTCGTGGGTGGAAAGAGAGAACGATTCACTTAAAGAAGGGTTGATATAAATGTCGCTCAGGTAATACAACTGAAACAGCCTTTCTTTTTCCAGGTATCTTATGTAAAAAAGCTGGCCGGGGAATTTACGCAATACCCGGAGAAGCTTTTTGTGAAGGTCTTTTTCCAGGGATTTACCGATTATAAAGAATTTGAAGTTCTTATGCCTCCCCAGGAGTTTAGGAAGATGGCGAATGATTATCTCTATCCCTTTTATCTGCTCGAGCCGCCCGACGTATAGACCGGTAACATCGCCTTCTTTTATGCCGTATTTCTGCCTGATGCCGGAAATTATTTCCTTCGAAGCGGGAAAGGTTTCTATTGTGTTCTCTATCATTGTCAGTTTCCCGGCGAACTTGGGGAAATACCTGCAGAAATTGTCGTATTCGTAATTGGAAGGGCAGATAATCTTGTCCGCGAGCTCTATCATTTTTTCCTGATTCCGCAAGAAATAATTAAGCGTCCTGAACCCCGATTCCCTCTCCCGGCGCAGGATACTGTGGAAATGATAAATTATCTTCGGGCGGGGATGAGCGCCGTTCTTGACCCCGCGCAATTCACCAGTCCAGTTCACGAAATGCTGAATTATGTAGTCGAACCCGCTCCAGCCGTGCTCTTTTTCGAAACCGGAAAGATTATTGTATTGCGTAATGGTTCCGTCGGGATTGAACAACTTTGCCGGGTATTTCTTGCGGAACTCTGCGCTTATCAGGACATGGACCCTGTGCCCCAGGTTAGTCAAGGCGTCCCTGCACTGTTTAACGACCTGACCTACCCCGCCGCAATACCCTTTGCCTATGGGGAATTCAAAAGTGAGCAGCAGTATTTTTTTCATTACGGTTCCTTACTCTCCGGCCGTTGGCTTAAAAGGAAAAAACGTCTCGTCCGACGTCAATCGACAGACCGATGCCTTGGTCGGAGCAATACGATTATAAGTGATATAAGTCCGGGTCTATACCTGTGGATAAGACGCAGAAGAATAAAAGCGGTGTGCTTACTTTGACATCATCAAAACTGTTCCGCTCCGGGATACACTCCGTCGCTATCGCCGTTAGAGTATTTTTATTATACACTCTAACGGTCGCATACGCAACGGGTAATTTTGCAAGGTTGTGCAAAGGTAAAAGGGCGCGCCGGAGATTATTACTTCGTTGTCTAAATAAGGCTCGCGCTAAGAATCTTAGTATCAGAACGAATATCTCAATGTGGAGATAAAACGGGAATCGTTCTCCTTGGCCGGCTCTGCGGGATCGGAATAATAGTCGTCAATGAAGCTAAAACATAAAGATAACTTTTCATTGAGCGGATTCACCAGGGAGGTTTCGGAATGCAACCTGTATTCTCCGGACTCGGTCAAAGAGGGATAAACCGATATGTCCTGCGTGACCTTGGACCTGCTGAAAACTTTCTTTTCCAGGAACACCCTGGGGATCAGTACCGTTTCATTCTGATCCGGCTCTTCCTTCCTGAATCTCGTATGCTCAAAACCCACGCCGAATTCCGCCAGCGCCTTGAAACCCGGGGTATCGAAAAACCAGTATCCTAAGCCCGTAGAAGGAATGATCCTGTATTCAATATTGGCGAACCTGTCATGATCGTTCTCTATCTTATAAAAGTTATACCAGGATTTTTCCCGGAAACGGTAAGCGTAACGCAGCATCCCCGACCATTTCTGCGCGTCCATTTTGTTGTTTGCAGAAGAATAATAGACGTCGCTTTTCATGGAAAAATCATCGGCATCGGTCTTTCTGTCCACCAGCAGGCGAACGGAGAAATTGGAACTCTTGGTGTTGCCGTTGGACTTATTGTATCCGGCGGATATGCTTCTCGTCCATTTTGCCGGCTTTTCCTTTTCTTTGACTGCCGACGCTGTAACGGACTTCGCGTAAAGTATCTCCTTAATCTCTCCCCTTGGGACCTCGACGCTCCCGATCACCGGGCTCTCCAGTTTCAACCGTTGCCCTTCATCGGAGACGATCCTGCCGCTGATCCTGTCGCCGTTGTTCAGATAAACCTCCGCCTGCCCATCCGCCGGGGCGGCGTAAAGCGGGACTACGCAAGACAATATCGACAGAACGGTAATCCAAAATGATATAAAAAGGTGCGGATACATACGAATTATCATCTTTTGCGGGTATTTCGCCGAAACAGTTATTCTGCTCTATTATACGTGTTTTGCGGAGGAGAGACAAGGGGAAGAGGGGAAAATGGAACTACGCGAGTTTGATTCTTTGGTCATTGGAAGGAAAATCAACGATTTCTTCAATTTGGATTCTTCCATCCATTTTTTATAACGCGGTAGGGCAATCTCTGAAAGTCTCTTCCTGAATGCTTTATCCGTAACAACAGCGAACCTCCACCCTTGCGCATTGCATCCGCTCGGAGCCATGTTACCGGCGTCGATTATCGTCTGAAGCGCATCCTTCGCGATCTCTATTGAATCGTAGCTTCTAACCGATCTTCTTGTCATGATATTTTCGATAACCGGGTTCATTGTTTTACAATCTCCTGATTTATGACTGCCGATTATGGCTTAGGAATTCATTCTCTATATCTAAATCTCGGGAAAAATCTTCCCGTTTTTCTCTGATATTCAATATATGCCTCTCCAAACCTGTTGACCATCATTCTTTCTTCGTATCTTACGATGTAATGAGATATCGGGTGCAAAAGCACTGCCCACAAAACAAAAATGCAGCTATTGAGATAAACAGCCAACCCAAAGTTAAATATCGATAAAAATGCGGCGTAGAGCGGGTGACGGACATATTTAAACGCACCGCTGGTGCATAGCTTATCACCTCTATCAGAGGCGGGTAATGATTTTACGCTCCAAACGATTACCGCCAGCGTCATCAGGATCGAAATGATAAATATTGAATTAAGAAGGGGCCGACTATTTGATAAGAGCGGAAGATATATTCTTTTGCTAAACCAGTTCGCAACGAAAAAAAGGACAAGGCTGATTGATAGTCCGGCAGGACCGCTGCCAAAAATTTTACTAAGCCTCGTAGATTGCTTGTTCATCGAGGGTTCCCGGAGAATATAATTTACGGTTTAATATTCCTATGCCCAAAAAGCATGGGGACGGTCTCCCCATCCCCCTTTGGTTCTCGTCCATTTTCAAAAACTAAACCTCCGGAGTAAATCCGGAGGTT
>DIEK01000089.1 GCA_002418595.1 Candidatus Omnitrophica bacterium UBA5776
GTGGTCGGGATTCGGCGCCCTCTCCGGTTCCTGGATCGGCGGCAGCGCGAATATGATCGCGGTAAAAGAAGCCGTCAACACCCCGGACGCGGTATTCATGCCGATGGTGATAGTGGACACTATCGTGCCTTACGCCTGGATGGGAGTGCTCATCGCCGGGGCGTCTTTTCAGAAGCGTTATGACTCCTGGAACCGTTCCAATACTTCAATATTACAGGGGCTCACAGTAGATACCGCGGATACCGGGACCTCCGGGAGCAAAAGCCTGCGGCCGTCCGCTGCCGCGATCCTTCTGTTTATAACCGTTTCCGGCGTCCTTTTATCAGCTTTTGTCTCCGGCAGGCTGCCGGTAGTCAAAGATATCATCTCCCGTTACACCTGGATTATAATCACCTCTTCCCTGTTCGGGATCGCTGTTTCCTTCACTCCCGCCAAAGAACTCGCAAACCGCGGCGCTTCCGGATTGGGGTATTTCCTGCTTTATTTCGTACTTGTCTCAATCGGCGCACGCGCCTCTTGCGCTGACCTCAACATCGCTTTTCTTCTAGTCCTGTCGGGATGTCTGGTGGTGCTTTTTCAGGCAGCGGTGCTGATCGTTACAGGCAGAGTCATTAAAGCACCTCTCTCCTTGCTGGCCGCTGCCAGCCAGGCTAACATAGGCGGAGCCGCTTCAGCTCCGGTGGTAGCAGGGATATACCGGACCGGACTGGCTCCCACGGGACTGCTGATGGCCATACTCGGGAATGTGCTGGGAACATATTGCGGGATCATCACGGCGCAGGTCTGCCGCCTGATAAGTAAAGGATAAAGCCACAAAACTACGGCGTTACCGGCGGAGTTACCTGGAATGTATAGATTCTTTCAATACGGCGGCGGGTATGATTATGGTCTTGCCGGAACGGCTGCGCCATCTGCGGGTTTTCTGCGCCCTGACGGCTGTCCCTCCCGCAAATAATACAATTTTTTCACTTTCTCCGCAATATCCTGACGGCCCAAACAATGAAACGGAGCACGCAGACTGAAGGATAACCGAACACGGCTATACCGGCCCCTGCCGACATCATATTCATATACGGCTCATAACCGGCAAGGGAATAACGCATATTCTGCACCACCTTAGTCCTGGTTTTACGGTGCTGGGACAGATAATCCTCGTTCCAATGCCTGGCCGTGAGGTAAACGCCCAGACCGATTATCACGATGCCCAACAGGATCAATCCTTCTCGGGCGACGATTCTCTTGATTCTCATACTACCCCTCCCGGGACGCGTCTCACCGGCTTAGCGCTGCGCCGCGCTCCCTTACGAACAACGGCAGCGACGCTTTCTGCTGCCCGTCTATCGCCAGATCGATGGAATATTCGCCGGCCCGCTCGAATTTCACGCCCTGTATGTTGAGAATAAGGTTAGATGAGAACGACTTTTGCTCATCCGGGAACTTGATTGACAGATTTCCCTGCGCCGGAGGCATGACGTTCTTGCCGTCTATATCCACGAAATTCACCGCGACTTTATGCTCCCCTCTTTCTATTTTCTCGAAACGCACCCTAAGCACGATCGCGCACTGGGCGTGTACCGCCGGCAGTTTGCTCACCCAGATCGAATCGAACGCCCCGAGCATATTCAGCTTCCCGTGATCGGCCGTGGCCGCGTCGCATAAGACAAAAATCTCTATCTGCATTCTAAGTTCTCCTTATCCGTCCCGGCGTCAGCCATACTTCGCCGGCACCGGGACCGTATTGTGCGCCGCTCCCTTCAGAGAACCTTTGAAGGACAAGCGGTATTGCGCTCCGCGAACCGCAGGCAGAGCTTCATTTAGAAGAAAACCCGCCGTAAACGCAGAAGTTGTATTTCTTCCAGATCACGTCCACGTCCCTGAACCCCGATTTCCGCAAAAGATCAAGCTCGGCGATGAACTCGCACGGCCTGTCTTCGCGTTTATGCCTTGCCAGCATCTCTGCGATCTCCGCCGGGGCCAAACTCCGGGCCATAAACCTCTTCCATTCTTCCCGGTATGCCTTTACCAAGTATCTACTGGAAGGGAGGACAAAATCGGCGATATAAAACACCCCTCCGGCCGGCAAGATGTCATTTATCCTGCGGTAGAATTCCTTCTTGTCGCCGGCCTCAAGATGATGCAGCACCAGAGAAGAGACCACCGCGTCGCATCTTCCACCGTAATCGTAATCGCGTATATCTCCGCGCCAATATTCGATGTCGTTATACCTGCGCAGCTTGGTTTCTGCCAACTCAAGCATATTCTCTGCCAGGTCTATGCAGACCATCGAAGCTTCGGGATAGCGTTTTTTCACCGCCAGGGTCACGTTACCGGTGCCGCATCCGAGGTCGATGATCCGCCGCCCCTTCCCGCTCTTGAAAGGAAGACCCAAGACCAGCGCGTTTATCGCCTCCCTGTAGAACGGAGCGACTCTGAAAAAACACTTATCGAACCGTTCGGCTTCCCGCTCGAAATGCCGTTTCACCTTCAGCATACGCCCGCCGGGATTATCCATCCTTCTGCGTCCTCTTTTAGGGAATAAAATACTCCATCACGGTTGATCTGCTGTTTTTTGTATCTATTATACTTCTTCCGGCAGAATACATCAATAAATACAGTCCCTCGAAGAAACAGTTGGCGGGTTCGGAGAAGAACAAAGAAACAACACTTCTCTTTCAGATTGACTTCGCCTCATTTAAATACGCCTCCAGCGCCGCCGGAAAAGGAGACAGTACCCGTTCTATTACTCCCTGTAAAACCGATATCGCCAGGCCGTAATTGGTAACTGGAACGCCGGCTTCCCCGGCTTTTTCCATCCGACTGAGCATTTCCCTGCGGGTAAGCATACAGCCGCCGCAATGAATGATCAGCTTGTATTCTTTTAAGTTCTTCGGGTAATCCCTGCCTGAAGAAACGTCTATGCGGATATCCGCCCCGGTATACTGTTTTAACCAGCGGGGTATCTTGACCCGCCCGATATCATCCTCTACGGCATGATGGCTGCATGCCTCCGAGATCAGGATCTTATCCTTGGGGCCGAGTTTCCGGATTACCGCCGCGGCCCCGGCAGCCGCGGACAGATCGCCCTTATACCGCGCGAAAAGTATGGAGAAAGTCGTGCATTTCACGCTCTCCGGGGTGTCGGCGGTCATCTTCAAAACCACCTGAGAATCGCAGACCACTAAGTCCGGCGGGTCCTTCAATCGCCTCAGCGCCGCCGCGTATTCCCTCTCCTTCACCACCAGCACAGAAGAATCATTATCCAGGACGTCCCTGATCGCCTGCACCTGAGGCAGTATCAACCTGCCTTTGGGAGCCTGAAGGTCGATCGGGACGACGAATACCGCCAGTCCTCCCGGAGGGAGAAGATCCCCGGCTAAAGCCGGCGGATTCAGGAAATCATCCGGGCAGACTTCCAGGATATGCCGCTTCAAATCCTGTAGATAAATATCCCGGTTGGCGGCGTCCAGGCTGGAGCACGTGATCAGCCGCGGGACTTTTGACTTTATCCGTTCAATATACTCCGCAGAAGGTATTACCAAGTCGGTTTTATTGATCACCACTATCACCGGAGTGCGCCTTTTCTCCGTTTCCCCGAGCACCCGCTCCTCATACTCACCCCAGCTTTCCGCTTCGGTCAAAAGCAGAACTATGTCCGACCGGTCGAATATCCCGGACGTTTTCTTTAACCTTGCCTCCCCCAATAACGAGTTGTCGTCCAGCCCCGCCGTGTCCAGGAAAACCACCGGGCCCACCGGTAACAACTCCATAGGTTTTTCAACCACATCGGTGGTGGTACCGGGGACAGGAGAAGTTATCGCCGCGTCCTGCCCCGAAACCAGGTTGAGAAAACTTGATTTGCCGACGTTAGTCCTTCCGAAAATGCCTATCTGCAGGCGCAGCGACTTAGGTGTATTTTTCACGTTGACGGTATCCTAAAGAAACGAGGTTACAGGGATCGAATATTCTATTGACCAATTCCCGGCCGAGTTTGACCGATAGAAAAGCGTGAATATCTTCCTCTCCGGATCTCCTGAATTCATTCAAAAGTTCCCCCGCCCTTCCGTATCCCACATAAGGCAGCAAGGCGGTGACGATCGCCGGGCTGTGGTCGAAATAACGCCGGCATTGCCCGGCGTCTGCGGATATACCGGGGACGTGCCCGGCCAGCATCCTGTCCGTATTGATCAACAGCTCCAAAGACTCAAGCATTGAATCGGCGATAAGAGGCATGAACTCGTTTATCTGCAGGCTTCCGGAAGAACAAGCCCGGGTGAGCGCCGCGTCGGCCGCGATAACTCTTATACCTGCCTGCCCGGCAGCTTCCGGGATGACGGGATTACACTTGCCGGGCATGATGGAAGAACCGGTCTGTAACTGCGGCAGGACTATTTCTCCCAACAGATTCAACAGCCGCAGATCACCGCAGATCTTGATCAGATTGCATGCGTGCGCTTTCAATATCCCGGAAACCTCCGCGAAACAATCGCTGTTCGCCGTCTGGTCCACGAGGTTCTCGCCGCGGGACAGGCCAAGACCGGTGACCCTGCGCAAGGTCTCAATTACCAGAAAAATATAGTCCCGGGGAGCGGTCAGTCCGGTTCCGATCGCCGTGCCGCCTATATTCACCACCCGCAGGCGCTCTTCACATTTGAATATCCGCCAGCGGTCGCGCGCTATTGCCTCGCTGAAAGCCCCGAATTCCTGTCCCAGCGTCATAGGCACGGCCTCCTGCAATTCAGTCCTGCCTATCTTCACCACTCCGGAAAACTCTTTCTCTTTCTTCTGCAACGCTCCCTGCAGACCGCTGATCCCGGCGCTCAGTTCGCGCAGTTTAAAGATCGCCGCGACCTTCAACGCGGTAGGATAAGTATCATTGGTAGATTGATTAAGGTTGACGTCTTCTATAGGATCGACAATCCTGTATTCCCCGGGCCGGCCGCCAAGTAACTCCTCCGCCCGGTTGGCAAGCACCTCGTTTACGTTCATATTGGTGGAGGTCCCGGCCCCGCCCTGCAAAGCGTCCAGTGGGAACTGGCCGCGAAGTTTTCCTCCGATAACCTCGTCGCAGGCGGCGATAACTGCCTGCGCTTTTTTCTCTTCCAGGAGTTTCAACTCCATATTGGTCTGGGCGCAGGCCTTCTTGACCAGACAATACGCTCCGATCAGGGATGAATGCACCACGCGGCCGCTCAGGAAAAAACTCTCCAGCGCCCTCTGCGTCTGTATCCCCCAGTAAGCCCCGGCGGGAACTTTCAATTCGCCAAAAGCGTCTTTCTCTATACGGTATTCGTTCTGCATATCATTTCCGCGGGTTTAAAAACAAAAATCGCGCTCCCCATTCTTGATCCTGCGATGGTATTCCTTGAAGGCTTTAACGACTTCCGGCGAGAAATCTGACGGCGACCTCTGCTCGATCTCGGAGATCTCCCTGTTGATCAACCCCTCCCCAATCCTGCGCGTGTCTTCCCCGGCGAAATCATCCAGCCATTCCTGAAAAGTCAGGACGGCGTTAAGTTTACAGAAACAACCTTCCCTGCCGCTTTTCAGCATTGTCATAATATTGTCCCCGGTCCTGCCGCAGCGGTAACCGGCGGTACAAAAAGAGGTAATATACCCTAATGACGCCAGTTCCCTGATCACCTCGTCCAAAGAACGGTTGTCACCCAGGATAAACTGCTGTATTTTCTCTTCCTGCTCCTGGGTGCGCTCGCTGTAAGCTCCGATCCCCACCCGGGAGGAAGCGTCCCTTTGCGTGCACATGGCGATCACCTGCCGTATTACATTCGGACTCTCCCTGCAGGTGACGATCATTCCCGCGTAAGGGATGGAAAGACGCAATACAGCCACAAGTTTCTTAAAATCCGCGTCGTTAACCCTGTAAGCGCTGTCTTTAACGAAAGGGGTGTTCGCAGCCGGCTCCAGCCTGGGGAAAGAAACCGTGTGCGGTCCTATACCGAAGAAGTCCTCCAGATCGCGGGCATGCGCCAGCAGTCCCATCACCTCGAAACGCCAATCGTAGAGCCCGAAAAGCGCTCCGATCGCCACGTCGTCTATACCGGCGGCCATCGCCCTGTGCAGGCTGTAGAGCCTCCAAAGATAATCGCCTTTGACGGTCCAATCAGGATGGACCGCGCTATACGCAGGCGGATGATACGTCTCCTGAAAAACCTGGTAAGTCCCCAACCCGGCGTCCTTGACCTTCTTATAGTCCTCCTCGTTCATCGGGGCCGCGTTCACGTTGACCCTGCGGATCGCCCCGCAGCCGCGCCGCGTCTTGACTTTAACGGAGTAAATCTCCCGCATCACCCTACAGATATAATCCGCCCCGGAAGAAGGATGCTCCCCGAAAACCACCACCAACCGCTTATGGCCCAGTTCTCCGGCAAGCATCTCTGCCTCTTTGCGCACCTCGGTTATGCTCAGCCGTCTTCGTTCAATGACGCTGTTCTCTCCGCGAAAACCGCAATAAGCGCAGTTGTTAACGCACAGGCTGGAACAATAAAGCGGGGCGAAAGTCACGACTCTGTTATCGTAAACCTTTCTTTTGATGCGCGCCGCGGCGTCGAATATCTCTTCCCAGAGGACGCTGTCCTTAACGTTCAACAAGGCCGCGGTTTCCTCCGGTTTGAGGGTTTTGATCTCCAAAGACCTGGCGATTATATCGCGGACCCTCTGCGGCGAGGCGTCCCGGCAGGACTCCAGCATACCGAGAATCTTCCCTTCATCTATAAAAGTATTCCCTCCGCGCAGATAACGAAGATTCTCCTCCGCCCTGATCACCTTTGATTTAAGATCTTCACTGCCGCGCGCAACACTATCCATTTTCACCTTCTCTCTTGTGCCGTATGAACAGGACTAAAAGACAAAAAACCCCGGCCTGGGAACAAACAGACTAGGGTCATAAGCTTTTAACGCTAGTCCCTTGGTTTCAGAGCAACGCTCCTATTCCTCAGGTATATAATTATTATACTACCGCCGCGGCCCCTTTGTAAAGGCCTTACTCGAGAAGATTTGGGAATGGGAAGAGACATTGTCCCCTGTTCTTACTCCCGGCGCAATTTATTCAACAAGACAGCCATATTTTCTCCGAGATTCCGCATATTGGCGAGCCCTTCGGAGTCATTCTCCACTTCCCCTATTTCCCTGCCGACCACCATATTCCAATAGGTAGAGCCGGTCAGGAACATCTGGTTCAAGTGAAAGAAATGATTCAGGGTATCGAAGGCGTGTATCGCCCCGCCGCGACGAACCGCCATCACTGCCGCCGCGGCTTTGTGTTTAAAAAGGTAATTATTAGCCCGGGAGACGTATCCGGCGCGCTCGATAAACGCTTTCAGGTTTGCGCTTATGTCGGAGAAATAAACCGGAGACCCCAGGATTATCCCGTCGGCCGCGGACATCTTTTCTATGCACTCGTTGACGATATCACCGGCGATCGCGCATCTACGGTCTTTATTTTTCATACAGGCGGAACAGGCCCGGCAACCGGCGATAGTATGCCCCGCCAACTGGATCAATTCAGTTTTAATGCCGGACTCTTCCAGCACATCGAACACTTTTCTGATTATGATCGCCGTGTTCCCGTCTTTTCTGGCGCTGCCGTTGATAGCGATAACTTTCATTAAAACGCGCTCCGTTCCTTATTTCCCGACCTTGCCCATCTCCTGTTTTAGAACCATGATCTCCTGCTGCTGGGTTTTCAACGCCTTGTTAAGCTCGGCTATAGCGCCGCGCATCTCTTCTATTAACTCTTTTTCGGCACCGGCCGGCGCCGAACCGGGGTCATACCAGGTAACGTTCACCGCCGCCATAATCTTGCCTACATATGTGCCGTCGGGAAGTCTAAAACACGGCCTCTTTGAATTCTTCCCGTTGTCTTCCGGCCACTCTATCCTTTCTATTGAAGCGGCCGTTTTACAAACGACATCTTTAGGCGGAAACGGCTCTAATGCCATTCCCGCGGTTAGGCCGGCTGAAACGGCTTTAGCGCCGAACCCTGCGACAGGGGATATTCCCAGCGGGTCTCCTATGGATATGCGCCCGTTATGCGACGTGACCAGAATTGGCGCGGCGCCAGCCAGCACCACCGGGGCTTTCTCGTCCTTGTATTCTTTTTTTGTGCCCCAACCTATGTGAAAGCCTCCGTCAGTGTCCATAACTGCCCCGGGTGTGGTGGAGACCACCCCAAGCAAAGACCTTTGAGAAGGCCCGGCTTTGACCGCGGTCGAAGGAACGGTGGTATCGATACTCATCAGGCTGCCCCGCAGGGCCCCTCCGGAAACATAGTAATTCTCCGCCAGATCGCCATGCCCGTTGCCGAAGGTAACATAACCGGAGGCATTATTGATATATAGCGGTCTCAAGGAATTCCAGCTCCCATACTGATTGCCGGCGTTGGTAAACAAAAAATAAGTGTTACTCCCATCGTTCCTGATAAAACAACCGTAACTGCCGGAGATCATCCGGATGTGACCGCCGGAGCCGCCCAATGTGGACGAACAAATCTCTCCGGCCACCTGAAGCTTCATATTGGCGTTAGGGGTAGTGGTCCCGATACCGATGTTGTTCCCGTATCCGGAGATCGTCGCCCCGTTGCTTCCCAATCTTATCGAAGCTATAGAACTATCACTGCTGCCGTATATGCCGAGCGTGTTCGCGGTATCGATGTCGGAAAGATACACATCGTCACCGATAAGAAGATTCCTGCCTCCAGCCGGATAGATGTCGGCCAAGTGCAACTGCGCCCCGGGACTCGTGATTCCGATACCTACGTTGGTGCCGGATAAGGTCATTGTCGGATTGGCTGTATTATAAACGCCCCAATTGGTGCTGACCGCGAAATTAAGCTGGGCACTCCCCCACCCGCCCGGCATAGTGCTGTATAACAGATAGCCTGAATGCGAATTGTATGTCCCCCCATAACTCGTATCCGTCAAGAATTGCAGGCTTCTTCTATTCCCGTCGGTAGTAGATACTCCGCTTCCGCTGCCGATCGCGATACCATAGGCCGTATTCAAAGCAGCCAAAGGGCTGGCTGTTCCTATGCCAAGCTTATCGGCTACCAACAGATAACCATCAACACTTGGAATATCCGAAATATTGATACTGCTGTCGCCGTTGACGTCGCCGACCGCGAAACGCTTGGCGAGAAGCGCGTCGTAGATGCCGTTGGGAGAAGGATAATACGTTGTAATAGTAATATCTTCAGCGTATATAACTGTTGTGATTAGTAATAAAGAAACACAAAGGACATGTGAGAATAAACAACGCATTCCGTATTTCCTTTCTTCCAGACGCCAAACAAAAAATAAAACTTCGCAGGCTTTAGCCCGCGATTTCCCAAAACGCAATATTGAGCGGCCATATTTTCTCCGAGATTCCACATATCGGCGAGTCCTTCGGAGTCAAACGAAGAGAAACAATCCCTCGTATCTAAGGCGTGTAATACNNGATTATATCCTGTCGGCTTTTACCGCCGCGATCTCCTTCTTTAAAGCTTCTATTTCCTTTTGCTGTTCTTTGATTGCCTCCAACAAAACAGCGGTGAACCTGTCATAAACTAAACTCTTGTAACCTTCAATATCGGTTCTTACTAACTCGGGAAAAGACTTTTCCACTTTCTGGGCGATGATCCCGATTTGTTTCCCTTTCTCAAAATTCTTTTCAGGAAATTCCTCGGCTTTCCATTCATATGTAACACCTTCTATCTTCTTTATCCTTTCGAGCACATTTCCCAACGGCCGGATATTCTTTTTCAAACGCATATCCGAAGCAGTCCAGGTACCGCTGGTGCAAAATGTCGTGCCATTCACATAAAGGTTATATCCACCAGCGTCCCATGTATTAATCGCGACTTGGGCATTATTTGTACCCCCCAGGATAGCGAAAGTCTCACTGACGCCGCCTTCGCCACCAGTACCGGTATAATTCATAAGCAT
>DIEK01000109.1 GCA_002418595.1 Candidatus Omnitrophica bacterium UBA5776
TGGTATTCAGCCCACAATTCCAACGCCCGGCTCTGATAATCCCACTTGAAATCATAACCGCGCGGTGAAAAATAACGTTCTTTTGCGCGTATGGAATGTTCATCCCTGCGTATAGCCACCAGCAGTGCCCCGTATCCCTGCCGGGATACCGCATTCCGCAGCGCCTGTGTCTTTAACGTGCTGCAGCAATTAAATCTCCCTTTTTCGGGCGACATCCCTCCGGCCAGAGCCTGTTCGTTCCTGGCTACCACAAGGTTAAGACGCCAAGCCTTGCTTATTTTCGCGCGGAAGGAATATATCTCTTCGAATTTACGGCCTGTGTCTATATGAACAACAGGCATGGGGACATCTCCGAAGAAGGCCTTTCTGGCTAGATGCAGCAACGCCGTGGAATCCTTCCCCATGCTCCACAATAGGGCCAGGCGGTCCCGGTATGCCTGATAGGCTTCTCTTATTATATAAATACTTCTGTCTTCCAGGTCGCCCAGGTAAGGATTGTTCTTGATCGCGCCCTCCTCACGAACACGACGCACGCCTGAGATATGCGGGCATGTCGAATTTTCGCTCCAGGCCGGCGGCGTTCATATAGCGCACCTTGCCGAAGACACTCCGCTCCGGCCAGGGCCGGTCATGCGCCCCGAAACACCAGGCAACGCCGGCATAACCGTTGGGATCTCTTCCGTCGAGTTCATATTTATCGTTAAGCTTTACAGCGTATTCAAAGGCCTGCTCCGGCTCTCTCGTCCACTCCAGTATCTTCTTTCCCCAATACATCCGCATATATCCGTGCATGCGGCCCGAACGCAGAAGCCGAAGCTGGGCGGCGTTCCAATATGGATCGTGTGTCAGGGCGTTTTCCAGCTTTTCGAAAGAATAAACATATTCCCTAACATCGGCGCGGTGACGGAGCAGCGACTCCACGGCCCAGGCAGGAAGACCACCGAATTTATCGTACGCAGGATTATAAAAACAATAATTATCCGACAGTTCGCGCCTGACTACCAGTTCCTCCAGAAAAGCCTCTTTGTCGGCGCGGCCGGCACGGCTGCGCATAACTTCCAGCGCTACCCGCTGGGCGGAGAGCTGGCCGAAATGCAGATAACAGGAAAGCCCGGACTGTCCGTCGAGCGAAGGATCGTTGCGCTCCCGCGAATACGCGGAGAGTTTTTGAGAAATAAAACTTTTCAGGGCTGCGGAAGCGGCTTTTTCACCGGACAGCGGCCGGCCGGCCGGTGAGCCGGAATGAACGTCCCCCCCGCAATAACGGGCGGCTTTCTCCCATCCGGTTCCCTTAATACCTTTGTAAATAAAAGGGTGCTTCCTCAAAAGCGGGAACTCCGTAAGAAAGACCGGAAGAAGCCTTTGTATTTTCGGACGCAAAATATAGGCTCCGAACTCCTGCCTGACGGAAACTGCGCGGCAGGGAACGATATTGTGGGCGTCCACTTCATGAAAGGGAATGCCTATACGGCCGCAGATGCGCTTTTTCCAGCCCTGCTTTATGCGTAAGGGATCGAAATCTCCGACCAACAGACAGGCTCCGGAACGTCTCAAGAAGAGCGGGATCTCGGTTTCCGGCTCACCCGCCAAAAGACAGAAACCGATGTTTTTACGGCCTGCGGCGCCGGCGAGCTCTTTAAGCCCGGCGAGCATGAAAGAATAGTGGCCTGCTCCGGCGCCGAGGAACCCCGGGACAAAACAGAAAACTATCACCAGCGGGGACTTCAGATGTAAAGCCGTCTGCTGGGCATAGAGAAGCGCCCAGTTGTCCCGCAGGCGCTGGTCCCGGCTCAGCCAGCAGACCACGGGGCCGCTTCCGGCGGCGGATTCCCGCCCGCCGGAAAGTAACGTCACCCTGTCGTCGGCGGATGTAGCGCGGCCGTTCACACCGATTCCCCTCCGTGCCGGTATTTGATCACGCGGACTTTCTCCAAAGTTATCAGGCCTTCCTTGACGTTCTCATCCAAGAACGGCAGCAGCGTTTCCAGTTTCTCCAGGGTGTCCACTATCTCTATCACCACCGGCAGGTCCTCGGATAAACGCAGCAGTTTAGCGGTGTGCATCCGGCTGTGCGCTCCGAACCCCATCAATCCTCGGGTCACTGTGGCCCCGGCGAGATTAAGTTCCCTTGCTTTGAGCACTATCCACTCGTAAAGCGCCTTTCCCCCGCACATATCGTTCTCGCCCACGAAAACACGCAGTAACATCCCTTCTTCAGGTAATTTCACTCACCCTCACCCCTTTCTCCCCTGCATGGGGTCTAACCTCTGCAAAATCTGGCTATGACGTAACCGGCGTAAACAAGCAGGACCCCGCCGGCGCACGATATCAACATATTCAAAAAAGCTATATTGAACTCCCCGTCCCTGATCAGATTAAAATTCTCCAGGGAAAAAGTGGAAAAGGTGGTGTAACCTCCAAGTACGCCGATAAGAACGCAGAGTCTAAAGGCGGAAGACACGGTAGTCTGTTCGAACAGCCCCCAGAAAAAGCCTATTAACAGCGAACCGCTGAGATTAACTACCAGTGTCCCCACCGGGAATACCCCATAAGAGAAACGATAGTCCAGGCCGGAAACCAGATAGCGTAAAACAGATCCCAGGGCACCGCCTGCTGCTATGAGGATAAATTTCAGCACGGCGGGCCCTCCCCGCAGCCCTCAATGACCACCGCGTTCGCAGAAGCCGCTTCTTCCCGCAGATGCACCATTGCCCGGTATTCCCCGGACTTAAACCATGACTGCAAGGCATCGCGGGACGGGAATTCCACGATGACCATTCGCCCGGGCCTCCAGTCCCCCGACAAAACCTCGGTTTTTCCTCCGCGGACCAGATAACGCCCTCCGAACGCCGCGACGGCGGCGGGGACACGCCGGACGTATTCGGCGTATTTATCGGCGTCCCTTATATCCACGACGTCCACGATCAGATAGCACCTCATAATGATTTCTCCATAAGGTAATCGTCCATCACGAAACCGCCTCCGATATCCGTAATCTGCGTACCGGAAATGGTGAAACCGCATTTAAGGTAAGCCTTGATCGCGCCGATATTGCCCTTATTCACGGTCAAAGATATCCTATTCAATCCGGGGCCGGCAAGCGTCTCGATAAACTCAAGCGTTCTTCTCCCGCAGCCTTTACCGCGCGCGGATGAAAGAAGATATATCTTGCTCAAAAACAATCTTTCCTTATCTTTCTCCGGCAGGACCGCGAAATAACCGGAGAATTCCCCGTCTATCTTGAGAAGATAATAAAGAAAACCGCTGCTTATCTGCGAATTCAGTGCCGGAACGCTCTGAAGACGCTCAAGCATGTATTCCACCTGCGCCGCGCCGATAATGGGAATATAATACTCTCTCCATATCTCTCCGGCGAGCTTCTCTATTCGGCATACCGACCGCTCATCCAGGGCGGGCACAAATTCAAGCACACACCCTCCTTTTTTAACCGGGGGATTCCTGCGCCTCGAACGAAAAGGCGTCATCAGCCCACGGTTTCGTCTTCAGGTTCCCAGGCCGGGTCGACTATGCATATAAACTCGAGTTTGTTACTGCCGGTGTTACGGATATACTGCACCTCGCCGGGCGGAATATAAACGGCGCATCCGGCGGATACGCGTTTCGACTCGCTGCCGATATGCATCACTCCTCTACCGGAAATTATGTAATACACCTCGCTGTTTTTAAGGGAATGCGGGAGAGTGGACTTTCCCCGCCCGACAAGCGCGTGGGCAAGGCTGTAACGAAATTCAAAATCCCCTTTTCCGGCATGCAGAAGCTCCCGCAAGACCGCTTTATCGCCGGAAATGAATTTCCCGCAGTCCTTCAATCTTTTGACCAACATTGATACCTCCGCCGTTTGTCTGCTTCTAACGCAATATCACGAAATTAAGCAGTGTCCCCACAAGAATGGATATGCCGATCATCAACAGCGTTGACTTCAGCAGGGCCTTTAGCCCCAACTCTTTCAAGAGCACGAAAAAAGTGGCGACGCAGGGAAAAGAAACGGCAAGCAGGGTGGACGCGATAAAAAGCTGTTTTATGTTCAAGTTAAGCGGCGCGAGCAGGCCGACTGCCACGTCCTTGCGCAGAAAACCCACGGCCAGCGCCACGATAGCGTCTTTAGGAAGGCCGAAAAGGTTCACCACCAGCGGGGCGAACAGGCCGGTAACCGCGTCGAATACTTTGAAATACATCAGAATGTTAATGAACAACACCCCCAGCAGGACCACCGGCATAGCCTCCAGGAGAAATCCCTTGACCCGGAAATAAAGCTTTCGGCCCAGAAGATATAACGGAGGGATCCTGTACGGCGGGATTTCCAGCAGGAATTCCGGGCTGTTGCCGCGCATCAACCGGTTAAGCATCAATCCCAGTATGATGACCAGGGAAAACAGCACCAGGTAAACCCCGCCCACGTACAGCCCGCCGAAGCCTCCGAGCAGTCCGACTATCATCGCCTGCAAAGGGACGCAGGGGACGCCGATGGAAATTATGGTCGCGGCTATCAACCTCTCCCTTTTCGATTCCAGGACGCGCGTGGAAAGTATCCCGGGGACATTGCATCCGAACCCGAGCAGTATGGGTATCACCGCGTAGCCATGCAGTCCCAGCGGGTGCATCAGATTATCCAGCAGGATCGCCAGGCGCGGCAGATAACCAATATCTTCAAGCAGGCTGAGGATAAAATAAAAAGCTATCACATAAGGCAGGACCATGCCTATTTCTATATAAGGGGCAGTCGTCAGCAATCCGAGGGACTGTTTAAAATCTATGCCTCCGTTTATAAGATCCCCGATAAGCAGATGGAACCAGAACCCTCCCTCTTTCATCCCCGCGGTAAGTTTCTCCAGTAAAGGCCGGTATATCTCCATAAAGAAAGGGTCGGTTATGCGGGTGATGATGGTTTCTCCGATGAAGCGCACCATCTTGAAGGAAACGAATACCGCCGCCGCGGCCATCAAGAGCCCGGTCCAGGGGCGCACCGAGGCGTCCTCCAGCAACTCCCGCAGGGTATGATGCCTGTGCTCCAGCGATTGCACCTGCTCGATAAGTTTACCCAGCTCAAGCCAGCGCTCCCCGTGGGAAAGCCGCGGCCTGGATACAGGCCTGGCCTCCTGTATCGTGGACATCAGAAGTTTGATGCCCGCCCCTGTGACGGCGCAGGTTGAGATGACCGGCACCGATAACAGCGAAGACAGCTTATCGGAGTCTATGTATATGCCGCGGTGCCCGGCGTCGTCACACATATTCAGACAGACCACCACCGGAAAACCTTTCTCAATCAGCTGCAGGGTCAGGGAGAGATTGCGCTCCAGGTTGGTGGAATCCAGCACGTTGACTACGGCAATCTCCTCTTTCGGCAGTTCGTTGAGAAGAGAAACCGCCGTTTCCTCGGCGCCGGAAGTAGGTTCCAGCGAATAAGTGCCGGGCAGATCGACCACCTCGATGTCCTTGTCTCCGTATTGCAGCGAACCCCTCGATATCTCCACAGTGGTGCCGGGGTAATTGGAAGAAACAACATGCACCCCGGTAAGCCTCGAGAAGACCACGCTCTTGCCGACGTTGGGATTGCCCGCCAGGTATATTCGTTTGATCATAACGCCTCTACCGTTATCTTACCGGCCATGCCGTAACCGATTGCCACCACGCTTCTGCCCACTTTTACCACAACCGGACCGCGCAGGCCGATACAGCTCAATTTCAGCAATTCCCGTCCCGCATACACCCCCATACCCATCAACTTGTCGCGCAGGTGGGAGCCGCCGGTTATTTCAACCACTCTGGCTCTCTTTTTCTCGGGCAGTCTGGTCAAAGGCATTCTCTTTTCTCCTTTTTCATTCTCCATTGATGTCTCCCTTCAACGGTAAAAAACGGAACGCTTAACCGGAAATATTCCTTATTTTACCACAATTCTCCGATATTTACGCGCAGTTAGTCAAGCGCCTCTCCCTGCTTCTGTATCAGGACAAGACGTAATAATACGGCCCTGTTTTTTTAATGGTTAAACGCAGCCCGAACAGGCGGCTTATAGGACGGCTCCTCAACAGCTTGTCTTTCGGCCCGTCGGCTATAAAACCGCCTTCTTTCATCAACACCACTCTTTTGATCTCAGGTATTATATCATGAAGGTTATGTGTGGCCAGAATAACGCTGATGCCGGTGCCGGCGATCTTGCGCAAGGTATCGCGGAACCTGCGAGTGGCGTGCAGGTCCAGGCCGTTGCAGGGTTCATCCAGTATCAATCCCCGCGGGTCATGCACGAGCGCCCTGGCGATGAGAAAAAGCCTGGCCTCCCCGGTGGACATTCGCGGGATTTCTCTCCCGGCGAGATGCTCGATCTCCAAAAAATCCAGGATCGCGCGCGCCCTGGCGAGCATGCGGGCGGTGACCCTTGCCCGGTAAAGCCCGACGCTCCCGAAAAAACCGGACAATACCGTCTCCATACCCGTGACATCGCGCGAACATACCGACTGCAGCCTGTCAGAGACTATACCGAACAGGTAACGCAGGTCGAAAACATTCCAGTCCTCCCTACCCAGAACCTTGAAAGAATACCCTTGCACCCCGGAAAGCGGGTAATATTCCCTGGTCACCAGGTTGATGAAGGAGGATTTCCCGCAGCCGTTGGGACCGAGCAAAGCGATATGCTCTCCCTGCTCCATCTTGATGCCGATGCCGCGCAGTATGAGTTTGTCCTCCTCGCCTCGCGCGACGCTCAGATTCCTGAATTCCAGCAAAGGGACGCCGGTGTTAGATTTAAACATAGCCTGACCGCCTTGAACCCGGCGTCGTTTTATATGCGTTTTTCCGGATATCGATACGACCGGAGAAATCTACCTAAGAAGGACCTTTACCACGGTCTTGGCGACCGGACCTCCGGCTCCGCAGAAGACCGCAGGAGCGTGCGCGTCAACGGGAAACAATACCGCCAGGCGCCCCGGCTCCATACGCAGACGCGATGCCTTACGCAAAAGGGCGCGGATATCTCCGCCCGGCGAAGGGCCGTAAAACCGTATGTCGTCTTTCCTGCTGTAAGGCCCTAAAGGGTTTAATCCCGACGGGGAAATTATATAAATATCTTCGCTACCGGACCAAACGCACTGCAAATCGACATAACACCGGTGCGTTTCGAATTTTGCCCGCGCGGGCGGCTTCGGGCGGTAAACCTGGTGCACCGCGTAAATATCCTTTCCACGGATACGCTCGGTCTCCCTGAAACCCTCGACGCAAAGATCAAATATCCCTTGATCGAGGCCGCGTAAATATGCCATACCGGCCGAGATGCGCTCCGCTAATCCCCGGTCCTTATGCGCATAACGGTGTATTTCATCCATTACATCGCCTAACGCGCCGAAATGTGCCATATCTTTTATGGGATTTCTCCGGCCGCCCAAAAGCCTGTTCTCTTTAAAAGGCCTCCGGATTGGGAGAATGATTTGCTCACGATTGTGATACTAAGCGGCGGCTGTATTTCCGCTGCGTAGAAGTATAACAAAAAAGCCGCTCCGTAAAGGACACGGAGCGGCTTTTCTGTGTTCAGCTAATAATTAGTCTCCGTACACAGTTGTCGTATATTCACCGTAGACACCAAGGATGTTCTTGGCATCATAGTCGACGTACTTGACCGTCCTGATGTCCCCGTTCGCCATGGCGGCTTTGATGCTCGCGTCGCCGGTGGCAACCAGTCCGAGGATAGATGTGGCTTTGGACGTGCCGACTTTGGAGTAGCTCACTCCGCCCTCGCCCGCGCCTACCGGAGCCTTAATCTCCGTGTAAAGAGCGCCGTAAGGATATGGAGTAGCGCACCCGCCGATGAACACCGCTGTCGCTAAAACCAGTGCTACAAGACCCACCTTTTTCATATTGCCCCCCTTTCATATTTCATTGTAACAAACAATATCCATTTTGCAAGATTTTTATTAGGCTGTCAAAACTTCATTTTCACACCCCCGGTCAAAGAAAATCCCGGCATCGGATAATCTCTGATAATCTGATACTCGGCGTTAAAGATATTCTTAACTACGATAAAAACGGTCAGAGTTTCGCTGAACTTCCTGGATACGCTGAAATCGCAGGTAACTAATCTTCGCAGAGAAACGCTGTTTGCCTGATCGTAGAAACGGCTGCCCGTGAAATGCCCCTGTAACTCGCAATCAAAACCTTTCAAATCCCGGGAATACAATGTTATATCCACCTTATCCTTTGGCTGATATACAAGATACTTACCGGTATCCTTATCTTTTGCCCGTAAAAAGGTATACGCAAGGTTAAGACCGCAGGAATCGCCGAATCTCAAACGGTTGGCGAACTCCACCCCGTCAATACGCGCAGAACCGACATTCTTCGGCTGGTATATACCCGCGTCATCCACCCAGTTGATCAGATCCCGATAATCGCTCCGATAAAAGGTTATTCCGGAAGAAAAAAGCTTAGTAAACTGTTTATCTATGCCGATTTCCTTAGTCACGCCTTTTTCCGGGTTAAGAGCGCTGTTTCCTTTAATATACCCCTGATCCGGCCAGTATAGGTCATTGAAGGTCGGCGCGCGGAAAGAACGGCTGACGCAGGCGCGCAATTTCAGATCTTCCCGTAAAGCGTAATGCACACCGGCAGAAGGGCTGATCTCCGAACCTAAATTGGAATAATCGTCAACCCTGGCGCCCAGGTCGAGCCTGATTTTCTCTCCCAGATCCAACTTGTTTTCCAGATAAAAAGCCCACAGGTAATATTCGTGATTTCCGGAAGCGGTGCTGTCGTTGGAGTTGGAAGCGTAATTAAAACCGCAGAGCGCCCGGTAAATATCCGTGATCTGCCTGTCGTATTGCATATCGGTGCCTACGGTACGTGTGGTATGCGCGTCTTTTGCTCCGGCAGTCTCGTAATACGCCCCGGAGCTGTTCTCCAGAAAATAAAGTCTCTCGTAATTCTGGTAAACACGCGCGGATATCCCACTCTTGTCGTCGGGTTCAAACTTCCAGCCCAGGTCCCAGAAGTTTTTGAGGTCGTTCTGCCTGTCGTCAATGTCTTCATAGCCTGCGCTCCCGGGAACACCGAGACGACCGCGATATACGCCGGCATTTAAAGACAGCGTATTGGAATCATTAAGTTCATACTGCAGTTTCGCGTTCAAATCGTGCGAATTGAAAGCAGAATTGGTCCGTGCGCCTTCGCTGTCCAGATAACCGCCGGATAATAAATATGAAAACCCGCCGAGGCCTGCCCCGTGAGAAAAACGCTCGGTATATGTGCGAAATGTGCCGAAAGCGGAATACAATTCAGTTTCCGCCTTACCTTTAGGCGGCGCCTTGGTAATGATATTCACGATGCCTCCCATAGCCCCCGCTCCGTAAAGGCTTGAGCCTGGGCCATGCAAGACCTCGATCTTTTCAATATTGTCCATGGGAATGGAACTCAAATCAGCTTCGCCGTCGCGCGGGCTGTTCACCGGCCTGCCGTCGACCATCACCAACACCTGCCCCGAAGAAGAACCGCGCATACGCACGTTCTTGACCGCGCCGATGCCGCCGTAATCGCTGATATTGATGGAAGTGATCCCGGCAAGCGCTTCCGCCGTATTTTGGTATCCCGCCCCGGCTATCTGCGCAGGAGTGATCACGTCCAGATTACGGCTAAGCTCCCTGGCATCATCTTCATAGCGCGAAGCGGTGACCACTATTTGTTCCAGGTTGACGCCTTCCGCCAGGGCGACTCCGTTAAAGAACATAAAAAAAGAACACGCGCAAAACAATATCCGCACAAGACTGTTTCTCATCTGTATTTTCCTTTCTCTTCCGCGAGAGTACTTACCGCGCCTGGCGATCGACCGGACTGCCTTTCTATTCGAAAGGATTACCGTTGCGGGACAGTGCCGGGGATTGCACCCGGACTTCCTTCGCCAAGTCGGTGTTCCGCCCTTCAATTACTTTTGGTTTATCCCGGTCGGCATCAGCCGGACCGGGCTCATTCGAATTTCTGAATATCCAAGAACCAGTGTTCCCAAAAACCTTTTTTCTTCACCGGATCGGCGCGCAAGATACGCAGCGGCCGGCTGAAGATCGGCCCATCAACCACAAGCGTATGGTACTCTCCTTTCTCCCCGCAGGGACATATACCTTTTTCTTTCAATTCATCCGCCAGTTCCCGGTCCACATAACGGCCCAGGTATTCTTTCCCCAGCAGATCCGAACGACAGCTGATTATAACCGCCTTGAAACCCGCGCCGCAAAATCCGGCTATCAGATCATCTACCGGCTCGTTCCAGAGAGGCTGCAGCGGAATAATGTCTATCTCGGAACAGACCCTTTGCACCCAGCTATGGTGGTCAAACAGGTAGATGTCTCCGAAAACCATATGACTTATAGTATCGCCGCGGATATCCTGTACCGCTGCCTTGAACTCTTTCTCGTATTCCTGCATATCCGGACTCACCGGACGTTGCGCCAGAGGTATCCCCAGCAGTTCTGCCTGCCGCCGCAGTAAACTGCCGGCAAGCCCGTGAAAACACCCGCGTCCGGTGGCGCCCGAAATAAAATTAAGAAGCACACCGGCCTTATACCCGAGTTTCATGGCGCGGTAAAGCGCCAGGCAGCAATCCTTGCCGCCGCTCCAGGATGAGATAACTTTAGTTTCTGGTTCCGGGGACACTATACTTAATTCGGTTTTCGGTTACGGTTACGTTCTAAAACTATAATCACAAAACCTCTGTTTTTCAGATACATAAGGCAAATAAAACTAATAATTCGCTTATTTCGATCTGCGCGCCAAGCGTATCACCGGTAATACCGCCTATTTTTCTGAGATAAAACTTGCCGGATAAGATGGTAAGCAAGAACACTCCGGCGTAAAACAGCACCCCTTCGGCGCCGCGCAGGAGCAGTGAAAACAATAACGCCTGCAAAGAAGCGGAATACAAGGCGCGCCCGCGCAGAGACGCGATAAATACTTTGGCCTTGCCCTCGGTTCGGGCGTAAGGAAAAAGCGCCATGGCCGGGACCGCCGACCAGCGGCTCAAGACGCACATAAACAGCAGAGCTGCCTCACGGGAATGGCCGTTCAATGACGCCAGCAAAGCCGTTTTCAATATCAAATCGCAGACAACCGCCGTAGTCCCCAGAGCGCCGGTATGCGGATCGCGCATGACCGTCAGTATCCCGTCTTTATCTTTACCGCTGAAGATACCGTCTGCGGTATCCGCCAGTCCATCCAGATGCATAGCGCCGGTAATGAAAGCCAGCGCGCAAACAAGCAGGGCTGCCGAGAGTAATGCGGGAAAGCCCAGAAAAAGGAACAGGCGGTCCAGAAGAGAAAGAAACCCGCCTATACAGAGGCCGGCAAGAGGAAAAAATCCGGCGGCACGCTGTAGTCCTTCCTCCGCGGCACGGCCGCCGAAAGGGAATATACTCAAAAACCTCAAAGCGCCGATGAAACCTTTAAGCATCGCTCTTCTCCGAGATGCCCGCGCCGCCGAATGTGGCCATCTCTCTTAGCACTTTTAAAGAGGCGTCGGCCAACCCCATGGCCAGGGCCGCTCCGGTCCCCTCCCCCAGGCGCATACCCAGATCCAGCAAAGGCTCTATGCCTATATGCTTCAATATCACCGCGTGCCCGTTTTCCACTGAATTATGCGCCGCGATCATGAACGCGGCGCTCTTCGGTTCCAGGGCGAAAGCCAATAAAGCCGCGGCGCCGGAGATGAATCCGTCTATCAATACCGGGACCCTCCTGCGGGAAGCGGCCAATATAACCCCGGCCAACCCGCCTATCTCCAGGCCGCCGACTTTGGCCAGCACGTCCAGCGGATCCGCAGGATCGGGGGCGTTGACGGCGATGGCCTTTTTTATCACACCCACTTTCCTGTCCAAGCCTTTCTCATCCAGCCCGGCCCCGCGTCCCGTGACTTTCTCGACCTCCGAAGCGGTAAGTATTGCCGCGATCGCGCTGGAAGCCGTGGTATTCCCAATCCCCATCTCTCCGGTCCCGGCGATGTCTATCCCCCGCCTGAACTCCTCCTCGAAAAGCTCTATGCCCCGGCAAATCGAAAGCAACGCTTCCTCGCGGGTCATCGCCGGCCCCTCGGCAATGTTGGCGGTACCGTATTTTACTTTTTTACGCGCCAGCCCGGAGGCCGGTTTCAAATCTACCGCCACGCCGAAGTCGGCCACTACCACCCGCGCCCCGCAATGCGCCGCCAGCACGTTTATGGCGGCGCCGCCGTTCAGGAAATTATAAACCATCTGCGCGGTAACTTCTTTAGGATAGGGGCTTACTCCTTCCGCGGTAACGCCGTGGTCGGCCGCGAGCGTGAAAATAACCTTGTTCTTCAACACCGGGCCGGTCACTCCGCTGATACCGCAGAGGCGCACCGCAAGATCCTCCAGGCGCCCCAAACTACCACGCGGTTTAGTCAAGGAATCCATCCTGCGTCTTGCCGCGGCAGCGGCCTGCTCGTCCGGCAATCCTATTCCGGACATCGTAGTTTTGAGTAAATCCATTTAATCTCCCTTTCGGCCTGTATCGCGCACACGCTGTCCCGGTTTAACCTTCAT
>DIEK01000082.1:0-12006 GCA_002418595.1 Candidatus Omnitrophica bacterium UBA5776
GCCAAAGCAGGTTGGCGGGGGTAGAACGAGATAGATTGTTCTTTATACATTTTATTCCCCCTTAGCTCAGTCGGTAGAGCGAGTGGCTGTTAACCACCAGGTCCGAGGTTCGAGTCCTCGAGGGGGAGTTTTGAAAACGCCAAGCGAATGCTTGGCGTTTTTTGTTTAAAACTCCTTACTCGAGGAAAGGGGTGACAGTTCGCCTTCGGCGAACGCCATAGGGGGAAACTGAAGTTTCCCCATTGGGGAGCGCGTTCAAGTCGAACGCGTGACCGAGAGCGGGGGAATGGTTCAACGCGCCCTTCGCTATTTTTATTGCATGCCTTAAGGTGGAGATGTAAAATAATTGTAATAAGAGGTGGATATAATCGAGTTGGAGTTAAGTAATGTGTCCCCGGAATCTATGCAATAGGGGGAGCCAAAATAGTGGAAAGAGATGAAAAGACGCATAAAAGAGCAAAGTATCATTTTCTACAGTGTAGCAAAATGGGTATTCCTATCGGTTATTGTAGGATGCTTGGTTGGTGCATCCACCGCAATATTCCTCAAGGCTTTAAATTGGTCCTCGGATACGGCTGGTCTGCATACGCATTATTTCCTTCTTTTGCCTTTTGCATTGTTCTTGAGCGCCCTTATAATCAAATTCTTCGCCCCTGATGCCGAAGGCCACGGCACCGAGAAAGTAATAGAAGCAATCCACAAAAATGACGGGATCATCAGGGTCGCTGTGGTGCCGGTTAAACTTGTCGCTACGATTATTACGATCGCTTTAGGCGGTTCTGCCGGTAAGGAGGGGCCTTGTGCTCAGATCGGAGCGGGGATTGCTTCGACATTCGCAAGATTATTTCGTTTTGACGCCCACGACCGGAAGAAACTGGTTATTTGTGGTATCAGCGCCGGATTTGCCTCGGTATTCGGCACGCCAATAGCGGGAGCGATCTTTGGCGTTGAGGTTCTTTTTGTAGGCTCTATCCTTTATGACGTTTTGTTGCCGTCTTTCATAGCCGGGGTTATCAGTTATAATGTTTCCTCAATGCTTGGTATCCGTTACTTTCACCATGCGTTGACAATGCCTTTTAATTTCTCGGCGATATTCTTCTATCAAATTCTCATTTCTGGCGTATTCTTCGGTTTATGTTCTTTTTTGTTGATTGAAGTGTTGAATATCGGTAAGAAGGTTTCGGAAAGGATAAAGATTTGGAAGCCGTTAAAGGGATTATTGGGGGGAGCGGTTTTGATTATCGTCGCTTTGCTATTCTCCTCCGATTATTTGGGGCTGGGATTAAATACCATACAATCTTCTTTAAGCGGACAATCCCTCCCGTGGTATGCGTTTATCCTCAAGTCGTTTACTACCAGTATTACGCTTAATTTCGGTGGTAGCGGTGGAATAGTGACTCCGATATTTTTTGTTGGCTCAAGCGCAGGGAATATCTTTGCTCAGGCGCTACATTTGGATATTATTCTTTTTTCCGCCTTAGGTTTTGTGGGACTTTTGGCGGGAGCGGCGAACACGCCTATTGCCGCAAGTATTATGGCTATTGAACTTTTCGGGCCCCAGATAGCTCCCTATGCGGCTTTGGTATGCGTGATAAGTTTTCTCATGACAGGTCACAGAAGCGTATATCCTTCGCAGATATTAGCTTTTAAGAAATCGAAGTTGATTGATATTGAACTTGGCAAAGAAATCGAAAAAACTAAACCTAACATTTAAGTTTTCTTGACCAATCCCAGTATTTCCCTCTGTTCTTTGGGAGTCTTTCAGTAATATTATTGCGGCCAATGGAAAGGCCTTTGAGAAGAATCCTTTAATCCCCTCGCCTCATTGATGCGCATTATTGTCATGCCCCCCATTAAGCAAGAGAAAAATTGTGACGATATTGATATTCTTGCCGGGTACATATATATATTCAAGAAATATATAGACAGGCGGTTTTTCCATAAATATAATATAACGACGCTCAAAAGGGGAGCGTGGGTAATTTTCTCTTAGGAAAGGAGCAGGTATGGTTAGTGCAGTAAACTTTTTGGTACGGTTTCGCTTGGTGTTCGCTTTTTGCTTGCTTGGAATCTTGTTCGCGTCCCGTGGTAATGCCCGGGCAGGGGAAGTCCCGGTTGGGACCTGCGATTGCACCGGCGGGCATTGTTCTGTTTACATGGGAGGCGGTTCCTGGGCTTCCGTGGCCAGTTGTTCCAGCAGTAGTTCTTCTTCGGAAGGAGCCACCGCGGCCGCTCTCGACGGGTCTTATCTTATACACAACAGTTCCAGCTCCGAGATTATCACGTTGTCCGGACCGGGTTATACGACAATCAGGCTTAATCCTAACGGCCGTGAATACAAACTTAACTCTATACATTACGGTGGCTCCAGCGGAGGGTTTTTGGGTTCCAGCGAAGGTGGAGACCTGCCGGAAGATGAGGATAAAGAGGGAAAGAACTATAAGTCAGCCGCCGATGATCTCGCCCTGACGGAAAGCGGGCTGGGCGTTTTGGTTAATCATTCACACGCCAATTTCTCCTCCAGGAGCATCATAAACGGGACCCAGCGTAAAAATGATACTTTCGGGGTGACTTTTCTTTACGGTCAGGATATGGGGAATTGGGACTATACCGTTTCCCTGCCGATAAAGAATCAGGATAACAACGGCGATTTCGAAGCCTTCAACAATTCCAGCTTCGGGCTTGCTGTGTTGCCGAAATATCATTTGCTGGTCCAGCAGGTGCACGGTATAAGCTTCGACGTGGGCACCGTGCTCGGTTATGAATATCACTGGTATAAGCATAAGTCCAAGCTTACCGATTCCAGCGGGGAGTTCGCTTACGGGACCTTCGATAACCCTAGTTCCTTCCAGATAGGCCCGGTAGCGTTGTTGGGTTGGCAAAAGGGAGGCACGGCCCTTTCCGGGAAGTTCTCGCATGTCGATTTCCGTAATCTGTCCGGGGAAAAGGCTTATGGAAGGAATGCCGCGCTCACCAACGCCGGGCTCGGCATAGAGCAGATCGTCTGGACGGGCGGAAGCGTCGGGTTCGATTACAGCCACAGCAGGCTGCATAACGTGGCTTCAGCCGACCTCGACTATAACACGGCTGCGCTGCAGTTACGGCAGCTTCTGGGAGAAAACAACAGTTTGAGCTTGAGGATGTCCCGGACTTTCAGCAATGCCGATTACCGCGTGCTGGACACTATGCTGGTTTTCACCCATCAGCTCTAATAGTCTCCGGGGTTGATGAAAAAAAGCGTTACTATTGTTTTGTTTCTTCTGACGGCCTTCTTTGCCGGCCAGCGCGCGAGAGCAGCGAGCGCCGCCGGCGGAGAAGGCCCTTTTTTCCCGGGGAGCGGGATGGTTTTACAGGATGGGGACATCCTGCTTACTTACGTCCCGTCGCTTCTAAACAGTTGTAACCGCACTTTCGCCAAGCCTGAAGGCAAATACGCGCACGCTCTGGTTTATGTCGAACTGCCGGATAAAGGGGGAAGGCTGGTTGATTTTTCCGCCAACGGGTTGAGGATCAGCGAGGTCAAAAACCATCTGGAAAAACTGCGCGAGGTGGCGTTGGTCAGGCCGCGCGTGCCTCCGGATAAAGGCAGGCTGGCAGACGCTTTCTTAGAGATGAAGCGTCTCTACGATGAAAAAAAGATCAAGTTCGATTTCGCCCTGCGCTGGACCGATGCGCAAGACGGCAGGTATTATTGCACCGAATTCATCTCTCATCTTTTTCGCGAGTCCGGGTTGCCGGATCCCTTCCCGTTGAACAGGTTCCCGGCCGATGATTTCTGGGTCAACTGGTACGCGGAGCATCTCGAGATAGACTACGCGCGCATAGTCTCTCCGAACGCGCCTCTTCACCTGCCGGATTTTCAACTCCTTGCGGAATACCGTAGTAATGATCCGGCAGATGAGAGGAACGAGCTTATACTTGACACGATATTTCTGCGTATCGGAGAATATCTCCATAATGACAAGGCCGATATCCGCGCTCCTTCTTTGGGGTCGCGTCTGCTGGTGAACATTGCCGGGCTGGGGCTGACGGGCGGAGCTCTGGCGCGCGGCCTGCCCAGGAAGGGAAGGACGGTATTTGTCGTTTTGAGAGAGTATGTGCTGTTGGTGATGAACAAGGTGAACCGGATGATTTCTTCGCATAGTGACCGGGAGTGGACGCGGGAGGATATCGCGGCCTTGACGCGACGCGCGGCCGACGCTTTTCGCGGCCGCTATTTCGTGAACCGTGAATGATGATACGATGCCTGGTTGCCGCGTTTTTGTGTTTATCTTTTATGCCGCGCGGCGGATATGCCGCCGGGTGCGATGAAGCCGGGGCGCGGAAGATAGCGGAATTGGCCATCGGGCGTATGCGGGAGCTTTTCGGCGAACCCGCGCCGGCGCCGGAGATCGCGCTCTACCCCACGGAGGAGAGCCTGCGCGAGGCGCTCGGACTGCCCAAAGGCACGCCGATATCAGGCAGGTATGAGTCGAAAAGCGGCAAGGTCCACGTTGCCTGCGTCGGCGAGGAAGAAGGGCTGTTCGAACGCTCACTGCGTCATGAGACCGCGCATTATTATATAGACCGGGTATTCGGCCAAATACCCCCGGCGCTCGATGAAGGCGTAGCGGCCTATATGGAAGAGGGAAGTTTTGAGGAAGGGATTGCCGGAGAACACATCAATCAGGCGCGTTTAAGGGAATTTCGAGTGTTGTTACAGCGCGGCCGCGCGCCGGGGCTGAAGGAATTATTGTCAACCGCGGGAGGCAGTCCGTTTTCCTCCGCTGATTACGCCTCTTCCTGGGCGTTCGTGTTCGTAATGCTGCATAATTCTGATCCGCTCCTGCAGGCCGGGCGCCGGGAGATATTGCGTTCACTGCTTTTTCTCAAAGGGCGGAAAGAGGATTATTACCGTCTTTTCCGCGAGAGGATACTTGCGTCTGAAGGCCTTCCGGAGAAGTGGGAGTCCGCCTGGCGCCGCGAGATATGGTCTCTTAAAAACAGCTTGTGACCTCCGTATGCTGTTGATTATGTTCAGGAAATGATTCGGCCGAAAGCATGAAAACAATGGTCGGTATGTTATAAAGATATTAACGCGGGCTTAGGAACACAGGAGGGAACTATGAAAGAAATCGCAAAGGGTTTTATCGGCGCGGGTATCATTTGTTCCTGCGTATTTGTTTCTTTATTATCCCGCGCTTTTCTGTCCCTGCAGAAGGGCAGCGGAAATATCTGGTGGACACATAAAGGAATGATGTTGTCCTTGGGAGAAGTTAAGAACGATTTTGAGATATATATCAAGGGGACGTCTTTGTCCAAACTCGCGGAGAAAGAAATGCTGTTTCTTGAGGCCGGCGCAGGAGAAAAGTTTCAAGTCGTTCCGGCGGATATCAAGGCGCGGGTAAATAATTGGGACAAACGCCGGATATCGATCTTGAAGAGGGCTGTGTTTGCCGCATTCGGCGCGGGAGCAGGGCTGGTCTTGCTGGCGGCAGGTTTATTTTTTAAGTTCAAGAAATGAGCCGGTATAAAAACGGGAGGGCGATGAACGCTATCCAGACTCTGGACGTAGCGGTATTTATGCTGATTGCTTCCGGGGGATTATGCGTTGTCGGTCCCTGAACTATAAAATCATATTGACTTGAACTTGTCTTGTGTTAAGATTGTTATGAACATTGGTTCATAACAGAGGGGTTTATGCATGCGTCCCAAGAAGACACGATGGGTTAAATGTTTGCCGGGCGAGAGATGCTTTCGGCCAAAATGCAAGCCGTTGAATAAACTCGAAGGCGTTGTTTTAAGTATCGATGAATTTGAGGCGATGCGGCTGGCGTGCTTGGAAGAGATGAAGCAGAGAGACGCGGCAAAACTTATGCAAATATCCCGGCCGACGTTCTCGCGGATTGTTGCCTTAGCCTGCAAAAAGGTCACAGACGCGCTGGTGAATGTTAAGGCGATCCGTATTGAGGGTGGATGCTGTAGAGTCGGAGGGAGGGCGGTTAAGAAATGAAAGAGCGGAAGAAGTTTCTTTATATCGCGGCGATATTTTTAGGTTGTTTTTACCTGCCGGTTGAGAATCTCCGTTTTACCAACGCTGTCTTTGAGGCTCTGGCGCTTGTTAAATGGTACGCTCGGGAGCATGTTCTTTTATGTCTTGTCCCGGCGTTCTTTATAGCCGGGGCCATATCTGTATTTGTCAGCCAAGCGTCAGTGATGAAGTATTTCGGGGCTAAGGCGAATAAGTTTTTATCGTATAGCGTGGCATCTGTTTCCGGAACAATTCTTGCTGTGTGTTCATGCACGGTGTTGCCTTTGTTTTCCGGTATCTACAAAAGAGGTGCCGGTTTAGGACCTGCGATCGCATTTCTCTATTCGGGCCCCGCCATAAACGTATTGGCGATTATTCTTACCGCCCGGATCCTTGGCTGGCAGTTGGGGCTTGCACGAGCCATAGGTGCAGTTTTATTTAGTATTGTTATCGGTTTATTGATGCATCTGATCTTCTTAAAAGAGGAACGAGAGCGTCACGCCAACGGCGATTTTAATCTCGGAGAGGTAAAAGAAACCCGCTCATTAGGGCAGACTGTTTTTTATTTTGCTTCTATGGTTGCTTTCCTTGTTTTCGCTAACTGGGGCAAGCCGTTGGAAGGCGATCACAGCGTATGGACATTCATATATCAGTACAAATGGTGGATCGCCGGATTTTCACTTATAAGTTTGGGAGCGATGCTTTTTAGATGGTTCAATAAGGATGAGCTTAAAGATTGGACCTCTGCGACATGGGGGTTCGCTTTACAGATCCTGCCGCTTCTATTAGGCGGGGTGTTGATTTCGGGATTTCTTTTAGGCAGGGTCGGGCAAGAAGGAGTTATTCCTTCCCGATGGATAGAGGCATTAGTCGGAGGGAATTCTTTGCGGGCTAATTTCTTCTCATCCATTGTGGCGGCGTTTATGTATTTTGCCACGCTCACGGAAGTGCCTATTTTACAGGGGTTGATTGGATCCGGCATGGGCAAGGGCCCTGCCTTGGCGCTTCTCTTAGCCGGGCCCGCGTTGAGCCTGCCGAGCATTCTTGTATTGCGCAGTATTCTGGGAATGAAGAAGACTGCTGTATATGTGGTTTTGGTTGTAATTATGGCAACCATAAGCGGCATGATTTTTGGGCTTAGCCCGTAAAGGGACGCCGCCCTTTGGGCTCCAGTCGTTAAATAAGCGGGGGGATCATGGGGAAAGATATTAGGAAGATAGTCAAGGAAGGCTACGCCAAAGTAGCCAAGCAGGGAACGTCCTGCTGTTCTTCCAGCTCATGCTGTTCATCTTCAAACAATTCCCGGGATATCGGTAAGACCGTTGGTTACTCCGACGATGAGATGAACGCTGTCCCCGAAGGGGCGAATTTGGGTCTTGGGTGCGGCAATCCAGTAGCCATCGCTTCGTTAAATGAAGGCGATGTGGTGCTTGATCTGGGGAGCGGTGCAGGATTTGACGCTTTCCTCGCGGCCAAAAAGGTCGGCAAAACCGGCCGCGTTATCGGCGTGGATATGACTCCGGAAATGCTGGAGAGGGCGCGGACGAACGCTAAAAAAGGCGGGTTCGATAACGTGGAATTCCGTTCAGGCGAAATAGAGAAACTTCCGATTGAGAATAGCACGATTGATGTGATCATCTCCAATTGCGTTATAAATCTGTCTCCGGACAAAGAGACAGTATTCAAAGAAGCGTTCAGGGTGCTTAAATCAGGAGGCCGGTTGATGGTCTCGGATTTGGTGCTTGCCAAAGACCTGCCAAAACAAATAAAAGAATCAGTCGAGGCGTATGTGGGTTGTCTGGCCGGAGCGATTAAGAAAGACGATTATATTGGGTTCATCAAGCAGGCGGGGTTTCAGGATATAAAGGTAATAAGCGAAGCCGGTTATCCGGTGGACGCCATGTTTGATAATCTTGAGGCGGCCTCTGACGCAATCGTGAGCATAAAAGTTTCAGCGGTGAAAAAATAGACGGAGGCAAAGATGAAAATAGAAATCTTGGGAGTCGGCTGTCCTAAATGCAAACAGCTAACAGCGAACGCAGAGGCGGCTGTGAAAGAATTAAATATTCAAGCCGAGATCGGCAAGGTTACGGATATCGACAAGATCACCGAATATGGTGTGATGATGACACCCGGGCTGGCCATAGACGGCAAAGTGGTTTCATCCGGGAAGGTTCTCAATAAGAATGAAATCAAAGCAATTCTTTCAGGAGGCGGATGTGAGAAAAAAATTGAAGGTTCTTGCGGTTGTTGCGGCAATTAGCGCCGGTTCTTTCGCTTTTGCCCAATCAAGTCCGCAGGTGAAAATCATCGCTTATTATTTCCATGGGTCATTTCGGTGTGCCACTTGCACCAATATGGAGAAGTATTCTAAAGAGGCGATCGAGGCGAATTTTAAAGACGCTCTCACTTCGGGCAAACTTGAATTCAAGGCGGTAAACGTTGAAGATCGGGGCAATGAGCATTTTGTCAATGACTACAAACTTTATACCAAGTCGCTCATTCTTTCGCTGGTCAAAGACGGCAAAGAGGTTAAATCAAAAAATCTCGATAAGATTTGGGAGCTTGCCCGGAATAAGCAGAACTTCATTGAGTATGTGACGGTTGAAGTGAATACTCTTATGAAGGATGCCCAATAATGGAGTTGTTGATCGCTCTTGGCTCTGCGCTGTGGCTGGGAATATTGACTTCAATCAGCCCATGCCCGTTGGCAACGAACATCGCGGCGGTCTCGTTTCTTTCAAAAAGAATAGCGCATCCGTTTATGGTGTTTTTGTCAGGGTTGGCGTATACCCTCGGCAGAATGGTTGCGTATGCGGCGCTGGGCTGGATTATTATCAGTTCTCTTTTAAGCGTTCCGCAGGTTGCGCAGTTCTTGCAGAAATACATGGTCAAGGCCTTAGGGCCTTTATTGATAATTGCGGGGTTATTTTTGCTGGAAGTGCTTACGATAAGACTGCCGGGCGTGGCGTTGTCTCAAAAGCATCACAACAAACTTGTTGAGTCCGGCGCTCCGGGCGCTTTTCTTTTGGGATTGATATTCGCTTTGGCGTTCTGCCCGGTTTCAGCGGCGTTATTCTTTGGAAGCCTTATTCCCTTAGCGCTTAATAGCAAGGCCGGGACGCTTCTGCCGTTTATTTATGGGATAGGGACGGGGCTTCCGGTGTTGGCATTCGCTGTAGCTATTGCGTTGGGCTTTACTTCAATGAGCCATTGGTTTAATAAGGTCACGAAGCTGGAATTTTATACCCGCAGAATTACCGGGGTGATTTTTATTCTTGTCGGTCTTTATTACACCGGCATTTATATCCTGCGGTTATTTTAACACCCGTCCATATCTGCCAAATTCCGGGGACACAATACTTAATTCCATGTGGGAAAGTGTTCACCTCAAACCGCCGCGTCAGCACAGATTTCTTTTAAGGGGGGTATGTGATGGAACAATTTATGAAGGCCGCGATCGAAGAAGCCAGGAAAGGGCTGGAGACAGGCGGTATTCCTATCGGGTCAGTCATTGTTCATCGGGGAGAAATAATCGGCAGGGGGCATAACAGGCGCGCGCAAAAAGGGAGCGCCATATTGCATGGCGAGATGGACGCGCTGGAGAATGCCGGACGCCTGCCGGCAAAGGTTTATCGGGAGAGCGTTTTATATACAACGCTTTCTCCCTGCGCAATGTGTTCCGGCGCCATAGTCTTGTACAGGATCCCGCGGGTGGTGATCGGAGAGAACAGGACATTCCTCGGGGAAGAAGATTATCTGCGTTCCAGGGGAGTGGCGGTGGAGGTTTTGCAGGACGAGGAATGCATAAAGATGATGAGCGATTTTATCGCGGCGAAACCGGGATTATGGAACGAGGATATCGGGGTTTGAGAAAGGAGCGGAGATGCCGGGGAAGAATATGACAGTATTTTGGATCGGAATGTTTTTTTGTCTTTTGTCCGGGAACGTTTTCGCGGATTCTGTCTCTTTAGGAGAATCGGCAACAAATCCCACCTTGCAGACGATATTCAACCGCAAGAGCGTACGTTCTTATACCGGCGACGGGGTAAGCAAAGAGCAATTATTGATGCTGGTAAAGGCAGGTATGGCGGCGCCGAGCGCGATGGACAGGCGGCCGTGGGATTTTATCATAATTACCGACAGATCGGTCCTGGCCGGGCTCGCGGAGGCGTTGCCGTACGCGCAGGCGGCGAATAACGCGCCTGCCGGTATCGTCGTTACCGGAGATACCACGCGGCAGGCAGGCGGGAAGGACTCTTCTTCCTTCGCGCTTGATTGTTCGGCGGCTTCCGAGAACATCCTTTTAGCAGCGGAATCGATGGGGTTAGGCGCGGTCTGGACCGGTATTTATCCCAACCCGGAGCGTGTCGCGGCGGTAAGAAAAATACTGGCTATACCGGAACACGTAATTCCGCTCAATCTGATCCCGGTAGGAGTGCCCGGCGGCAAGGACAAGCCCAAGGATAAATTCGATCCGGAGCGCGTCCATGAGAATAGATGGTAAGATGATCGGTTGGTCTGCGTTTGACGATTGAATCCCCTCGCCCAGAAATCCCCGGGCTTCAAGATCGGGGATGAATATCGCGTAGGTTACTCCGCATAGTCCGGGACAAATAGCGAAGGTATCTTCCGACACGTGAAAACTTCTTTCGTGAGGCTCGGCGTATAAAAGGGTTCCGCGCGGGCGGTTGTTTCGGCTCCGCCAGAATTATGTTTTTTTATTATTTTTAAAAGCTATAATAATAACAAAGGGGCGAGAATATGCTGGATGTCTCGAGAAAAAGATACCGGTTACGATTAGTTCTGCCTGTTTATCCGGCGTTCAATATTTATTCTCATGTCGCCAGCAAGACTACAGCCTTAGGGCCGGTATGCGTGGCCAGCGTGGTCAACGCTATGGAGAATTGGGACGTTGAGGTTATTGATGAGAATAATTTGCAAGGATACGGCCCACGGGGTGAATCCGGCGGGGCGGATCATCATCTTCTGCAGACCCTGAGACCGGCGGATATTGCGGGGTTTTACGGAGGGTTGACCAGCACTATCCCCAGGCTTTATGAGGTCGCGCGTTTTTACAAAGAAAAGGGTGTGATCACCATAGCCGGCGGTCAGCATTTTGTCAAAGAAAATATTCCGAGCGCTTTGTCATCAGGTATAGATTATATAGTCTTGGGAGAGGGAGAGGAGACCGTTAAGGAACTCCTGGAAGCTCTTCAGGGCAAGCGGCAGCTTAAAGATGTCCGGGGGATCGCTTATTCGGATGAGGAGGGAGTTGTTTTTACCCCGCCAAGGCCGCCCCTGGCCGATTTCGATAAATTCCCCAGGCCGGATTTTTCCCTGGTGCGTTACGCCCGTATCAAAGTGTATCCTGTCGAGCGCATACGCGGCTGCGGTATGGACTGTGAATTCTGCACGGTCAAAGGTAAACCCAGGCCGGCTTCGCCGGAGCGTCTGCTGGAGAATATCAGTTTTCTTCTGGAGACCAGGGAGGCCAGACATTTTTTCATAGTCGATGATTTCTTCGGGCAGCACAGGGAGGAGACAGTGAGGTTCTGCGGGATGCTCCGGGATTATCAAGAGAGCACCGGCAGAAGGCTGGATCTGACCGTGCAGATAAGGCTGGATAAAGCCAAAGACCCGGAATTGCTTTTAGCGATGCGCCGGGCCGGCATCAATATGGTGGCGATAGGCTTCGAGTCGCCGATACAAGAAGAGTTAGATGTGATGAATAAGCATATAAGGCCGCAGGATATGGTATCTCAGGCCAGGGTGTTCCATAAATTCGGATTTCTGGTGCACGGCATGTTTATTTTTGGTTATCCGATGAAGGAAGACGTAAGCTTTACTATGCCGGTAAAAGAGCGCGTCAAACGGTTTAGACGTTTTATACGGGAAGCCCGGCTGGATACGATACAGGTTATGCTTCCGGTCCCTTTGCCGGGCACGCAGTTGACGAGCCGGTTGGGAAAGCAGAGAAGAATATATCCTCTGGA
>DIEK01000082.1:12061-12334 GCA_002418595.1 Candidatus Omnitrophica bacterium UBA5776
TTCGGTAAGAAAAATAATGGGCAAATTCTATCATTTCAAATCGCTGTTCGCGATCGGCATGAATATATTGTCTTTTCCGGCGCTGGTCTTTTTCTTCTATGATATCCGGGCCGGATGGAGGCAGTGGTACCGGCCCTGGCGCAATCATTTGCTTCGTCTCGCCGGATGGGTGACTATGAAGAAATGGGCCTCCGACTTCGGAAAAAATAAATTCTCACGCAGGTTGAAGAAAGCAAAAGAACATTTGAAATTCCGGGGACACAATACTTAATT
>DIEK01000082.1:12368-22681 GCA_002418595.1 Candidatus Omnitrophica bacterium UBA5776
ATCGGGCAAGTGTTCCCTTGTGGGAAGGAGCCGTGGGCTTTAGCCCGAGGGGCTCCACTATGATACTTCTAACTGACACTCGCGGTCAAAGCCTCCCGCGTCAAACTGTCCGGTTCCGGAAGGATATTAAGAGAAGGTATGTTCACTAAAGATGCCCGGCTTAAAGATACTATACGCCGCATACGCTCTATATTGAAGAAGTCCGGTTTCGATATAGAGGTGTATTCCTGGAAAAATCCCGTCCCGCGCGTCTGGTCGGTTTCCGTGCGGGAGCGCGGATGCGAACGGCTTTTTGCCAACGGCAAGGGGATGTCCAGGGATTCGGCGCTTGCCGGCGCGCTCGGTGAGTTCATGGAACGGATCAATACCGCTTATGCCTGGAGCGATTATACGTTTTATGGACTTGACTCCGCGCGGGGTTTTCTTTTTTTCCCGCAGGAGAAGTGGTTTTCTTTTTCCGGCAGGCGTTTGCCCGCGGGCATATTGGATAAAGAACTGCGCGGTTTTTATGACCCGGACGGCAAGCTCGCCGCTTCCGATCTGGTTTACCGCGTTTCCGCGGGGCTGCGCGGCGGGATTTGCGCCGTACCGTTCAGGCGCGTATCCGACTTTCGTGAAGTCTATTTCCCCCTCAATCTGCTTGATAATCTTTACGCCAGCAACGGAATGGCTGCCGGCAACACTCCTGCCGAGGCGCGGGTGCAGTCGCTCTCCGAAATACTCGAACGTTACGTTAAATATAAAGTCATCAGGGAAGGTATCGCGCTGCCTCTTGTTCCGCGGAGGTATTATTCCGCGTGCCGCGGGGTACCGGAGGCGATCGGGGCTTTACGGCGGCGCGGTTTTACCGTCTCGATAAAAGACGCTTCTCTGGGCGGCAGATATCCGGTGGTGAATATCGTCCTGGGGGAGCGCGGGTCCAGGAGGTATTTTCTTGCCTTCGGAGCGCATCCGTCCTTCGAGGCCGCGCTGAGCAGGACTCTGGCGGAGTTATTGCAGGGGCAGGAGCTCAATGATTTCCACGGATTGCGTGAGCCGTGCCGCAGGCTCCGCGACGCCGCCGATCCCTTCAATCTGGAGGAGCATTTCATCGATTCCGGCGGACTGGTGCATGAGCGGTGTATTCGCGGGAAGCCGGATTTTTCGTTTCGTTACCCGGACTTCCGCGGCACGCGCGCGAAGGAGTACGAATATCTGCTCTCAATCTTTCAGCGGGAGCGCAGGGAGGTGTATATGACCGACTTTCCCGGGGGAGGTTTCTACGCCTGCCGCGTCGTGGTCCCGGGTATGTCGGAGGTATATCCTCTCAGCGATCTCATCCTGCTGAACAATAACAGCGGATCGCGCGCCGGGCGCATACTGATGACGCTGCCCGCGCGCGGGAGGCGCGGGCCGGAGCTTCTTCTGCGCGAACTGGATAAAAAATACATCGGCGACAACAGTTATGTTTCCCGCGCTGCCGGCGTCGTTTTCGACGAGGGGAGCCCCTGGAAAGGCGTCTGTTTCGGGGAAGTGCGCCTGCTTGCTCTTCTTGCCCTCGGCAGGAAGCGTGAGGCCGCCGAACAGGCGTTGTGGTGCATGGAAAGCGGGAAGGTGAGTGAGCAAGCGGCAAGGGTGTATAGGTGCCTTGCGTTTATACTGGAGCGCGGGCAGAGCGCCGCGCGCGTCTTTTCGCGAGCGGTCTTCAAGGAAGCGCGGGCTCTATTAGAAGGCAAAAAAGTATTTTCCCGTTTCTTCGACGGGCAGGGGCGTCCGCTCGGGACACGCGCTCAAGAAAAACTCGCCCGTTGTTTCCTGCTGGCGCGGGCAATGAGGAGAAAGAACGTATGAGATTGAGCCTTTTTATCGCCAAGAGCGGTCATGCATCTNNCCGACCTGCTTATCGCCGACGGCAAGGTCAGGGTGAACGGGAGGGTGGTGCGCGAGCCGTATTTTCAGGTCGGGCCGGAAGACAGCGTGGAGACGGGCGGCAAACGGCTGAGCGTCGTGGAGAAGTTGTATCTGGCGTTAAACAAGCCGGAGGGGGTGACCACCACTCTGGAGGACAGGTTCGCGGATAAGAAGGTAACCGACCTGCTGCCGGAGAAGTTCCGCGGCGTTTTCCCGGTGGGCCGGCTGGACAAGAACTCCTCCGGCCTGCTTATCTTGACCAACGACGGAGACCTTTGTTACAGGCTCACGCACCCCAGGTTCGCNNAGTTCGAGGTGGAGAAAGAATACGTTATACGCGTCTCCGGTTTTGTCCCGGATGATGTCAATATCATGGCCCGGAAAGGCGTCATCGAAGGAGGCGAGCATTTAAAGGCGTTCTCCGCCGTGATCATCAAGCGCGATAAAAACTCCACGCTGTGCCGGGTGGTGGTCTGCGAAGGCAAAAAACGCCATATACGCAGGCTCTTCCTGGGCCTGGGGTTCCCGGTGCTGGAATTAAAAAGAGTGAGGATCGCCGGATTGCGCCTGGGGGATCTTAAGGCCGGGGAGTACCGCGTTATCACAAAAGAGATGATAGGATAGAGCGCGCAGAGCCCCGCTGGTCATTGTTTCGAGATGGATTCGATTATCTTCTGCAGTTTTTCTTCGAAACCCGCTTCGGCAAAGTCGGGGATGGCCTTTTGAAGCTGGTCCTTGAAATCCGATTGCAGCCATTGGAAGTTTGTGTCGTCCATCTTCCCGGAAAGCTGGAAGTTGAAATTGAGGTTGGAGAGGCCCTTGTCCAGCAGTTTGAGCAGAGGCGTGAATTTCGGGGATTCTTCGAGCAGTGAACGGGGGAAGGTGAGGGATATTCTGCTGGAAACCATATTACCGGCTCTTTCCAGCCGGTAGTTCCCGTTCAACCCGACGTTGTCGGAATCCAGCCGCATTCTGACGAGTCCGGCGCCGTCTTTGTCCACCAGGAAGTCGGCGTCGGCGCCGCGAAAGGGTATCTTGTTGAGCCCGGGCAGAGCGAACAATTCCGCCAGCCATTTGAAGAAGCTGAAATCCTCAAGCCTGCCGTTATGGATGTTCATTCCGCCTTTAAACAACAGACGCGGGTAGTTCAAAAACATCATATTCCCGAAAAACTTACCGTGAATCCTGGAGAACTGGGGGACTATTTCCCGCAGTTCGTTCGCCTCGGCGTCCTTTATCGAGGCGAAAGCCGTTATCACCGGAGAACCGTTCTTCCATCCGATCCTGGCAGTTCCTTCCATCCAACCCTTGTGGAAGTCTGAAGAGTATTCCGCGAGCCAGGCGTTTTTTCCGGCCCGCCGCAGGGTGACGTTCAAACCGTCCAGTTTAGTCAGGCAGGAGCCTCCGTCCGTCCGGCAGAGTAGTTCGAGGCCGGCGGCATTGAATTCCCGCAGGGGCATTATCTTGTCCAGCGGGACCGTCATATCGGTGAGCCGCAGGCGCGCCGACTGCAGAGGGATGGTTTGTTTCCGCCAATCAGGCAAATCGATCCCGGCGGTGCCGTTAATAAAAAGGTATTTGTCGTCTTTTAGGTAGAAAGAGGAGGCGAGAGAGAGATTTTTCAAGGTCCCGGTATTCCCGTTATTTCTCAACCCCCGGAAAGCGCAGGAGGCCTCGAGAGTGGAGTTGTATGGGGAGGCGAGCCCGAGAGAGGCTTTTATCCGCACCGGGTTGTTGTTGAGAGTAAAATCCAGTTTTTCTATCTCCGTCAGGGGATACCCGAATTTCACCAGGGAATCTATATCGAGAATGAAGATGTTGTCCCGGTCGTTACGTCCGGTTAGGCCCGCATTATTGATGAAAAGGAAGCCTTTCAGCGCGGCGGCTGAAGAGGATATCTTTCCCCAGAATTCGCCGTCTATGGTGCGGCTCAAGACCTTGAATTTTTTCACGTCTAGGCTGTTGTTCTTATCCATTGCCCCCAGTAATTCGCAGGAAACGCCGCCGGCGCGCAGGTTCAGGAAAAAAGACCTGTTTTTTATCCTCAAGGTGGAGTCGGCGTTCAGTTTAAGGATGGGATCGCCGTCTTTTCTGCAGAAAAGAGAGCCTTCTTTCAGCGACGCGTCCATATCCCACAGAGGAAGAGAGAGAATGAATTCCAGTATCTGCCGGTAATTCCCGGTTACCAGCCGGTAAAGGCTGTTGCCGTCCGCGCTCGGCCTGAAACAGCGCAGGGATATCACCTCGAATTTTCTTTCCAGAAGCAGGGCCGGCAGGGAGAATACGACGTAAGTTTCGGGAACGGAGATTATCTTGCCGCGCGATCCGAGGTCCCTTTCGTAGAAGCAGGTTTTTTTGAGTATGAGCAGGTTCGGAGGCAGGTAATATATTCCTCCTACGTCAAGCGGCAGGGGAGAAACGGCGTTGAGTTTGGCGGAGATACTGTTTTTGTATGCCGCCAGGAACAGGTTGGGAATGACGAGCAGAACGGCAACGAGGCCAACCGTTATCGCGGCGAGCAGGCGCTTTCTAATAGAGGATCTTTTCCCGGAGTTTTCCATCTATGTAGAATTCCAGTCTGTCCACATAATGAATGAGTTTATATTTTATGCCCATCGGAGATCTTAATTTGTGCTCTTTCGACTTCTTGAAGATAAAGATTACCCGTTCCCAGTTCAGTATTTCTTTCCTAAAATTCTCCGCCGCGCCGCTTTCGCCCGAGTCGCGGGCCATTTTATAGAGATAGAAGAGGGCGAAAGGCTTCATTTTTGACTTCGGATATCGGGAGAGCAGGCCGCTGAACGCCTTGAAGGCGTCTCCGTAGGCGCGCACCGAGAAATAGTATTCGCCTATCGCGAATAAAGCCTTTTCCCGGTATCTGGAGCCGGATTCACCGGCCGCCACTTCCCGAAAATGCATAAAGGCGAATATCCTGTCGCCGGCCTTTGCCTCCGCCACTGCCTGCGAATATTCCTCGTTCATTGCCGACGCGGCGCCGGCCTTGAAGGTGAAGAGCGCCGTGAGAATAAACAAGAGAGGATATGCTGCTTTTTTCATGCCGTTATTCTACAGCTAAAGTATTGGTATTACAATGTTTTTCATGATGTTTTTTATGAGGTTTTTCAACGAAGGCTGATTCCTGCCGGCCTTTGTGCCGCACGACAGCGGAGAAATCCCCGGGCGGGCCGGGGGCAATAAGCGCCCTGGAACAAATTATTAACTTGTGAGGCGGCGCCGAAAGTTTTATAATGAAATCCTGTTTGAAAGCCGGAGATTTACGCAGGTTGGTAACCCACTTTTTACCGGGAGGGCACGCTTATGACGGACGCTAATCTTAAATGGTATTTCAGGAGGCCGGTGCTGCTGCTGGTTTTTCTTTCTTTCGGGCCGCTGGTTTTGCCTTTGGTATGGCTGCACCCGCAGTTCTCCCGTAAAACAAAAATAGTGTTGAGTCTGCTTGTTATCGTCCTGAGTTATTTCGCCGCCGTGATGACCATGCGTTTCGTCTCCGGCCTGCAGGACGAATTCCGGCAGATAACTCAGTAAGGCGTAATTTCTTTATCAGGAGGAAAAGGTTATGAATTTGCAGATCCAGGAATTTCTTTCCAGAGAGTTTCTCGGCAACAGCGTTTCGCGTTATTTGGCCACGGCCGCGATATTTGCCGCCGGGATATTGGTGCTGAGGCTGGTTATACAACGCGTCGTCCAAAGGGTCAAGAAGCTGGCGGAGCAGACCAGCACCACCATAGACGATTTTCTGGCGGAGGTCCTCGAGAGTGTCGCGCTGCCTCTGCTTTACTGTTTTTTGGCCTACGGCGCCCTGAAGAGCCTCGCGCTGCCAGTGCCGGCGGATAAAGCCCTGAATTACGCCGGGTTGGCGGCCGGCGTTTATTTCCTTGTGAAATTCCTTATCGCGCTGACGGCGTACGGGTTCACGGTTTACCTGCGCACGCGCGGCAGCGACTCCACGCTCAAAAAAAGCCTGCAGGGGATATTGACGGTGGTGAAGTTTGTCATCTGGGGGGGCGCGGTAATTTTTTTACTCGATAACATGGGGTTCAAGGTCTCCGCTGTGCTCGCCGGACTCGGCATAGGCGGCGTTGCCGTTGCCCTGGCCGCCCAGGCGGTGCTTAAGGATCTTTTCAGCTATTTTTGTATCCTCTTCGACCGGCCGTTCGTCGTGGGTGATTTCATCATCGTGGGGGATTATCTGGGCACTATAGAGCATATAGGGATAAAAACCACCCGCATACGCAGTTTAAGCGGGGAGATGCTGATCTTTTCCAACTCCGATTTAACGGATTCCCGGGTGCGGAATTACAAATTGATGGAGAGACGGAGGGTTTTGTTTCAGTTGAAAGTGGTCTATCAAACACCTCTGGAGCGGGTCAAGGAGATTCCCATTATGCTCGCAAAGATCATAAAAGGGGTGGAGGGGACCGTTTTCGACAGGGCGCATTTTCTTTCTTTCGGCGACTTCAGTCTGGATTTCGAGGTGGTTTACTATGTCATAGGCGGGGATTATAACAAATACATGGACATTCAGCAGCAGATCAATTTCGCGGTGATGCGCGAGTTCGCGGAGAAAAAAATAGAATTCGCCTATCCCAGTCAGACCGTTTTTCTGCAAAAATAAGATCCGGGCGTCCGCGTTCCCTCTCTTTGTCCGACGAGCGGCCGATTTGCCTTGACAAAACGTCTGCAGGGTATATAATTTCGACGACAAAAAAGACGGCAGACAAAAAAGTGAGGCGGTCATGGAGAATTCGGCTTATCAGATCCAGGCGGATTTCGTGAAAGCTTTAGCGCATCCCGTGAGGCTCCAGATAATAGAGGCATTGCAAAAAGGGGAGCAGAACGTCGGGAGCATCGCGAAGTCCTTGCATCTTTCCCAGCCGGCGCTTTCGCGCCAGCTGACGGTGTTGAAAGATAACGGCATACTCGGATGCCGCCAGCAGGGGCTGTCGAGTTACTACAAGATAGAGGACGAGGAGATCCTGAAGGTGCTGAAATCCCTGCGTTCTTTTCTATGCAAGAAATTGAAAAAGACCGAGGGCGTTCTGAAGAGTCTCGAGCGCGAATGAGCGTGCCGTCCGCCGCTCTTTTGACGGTATAATTCCGGTTGACATATCGCGGCGGCGGTCATAAAATCAAACATATAAATATTATTCACGGCAAAGAAACCGGTCGTCCGCGCCCTGTCCATACTATGTCCAATTCCAAAAAGTATTTTATCACCGGCCTGCTTATCATCCTGCCGCTTTTCATCACCTTCTACCTGCTGTTCTCCATCTTCGTTTTCATAGACGGCGTCTGCGGCACGCTGATCAATACCCTGTTGAGACGTTATTTCGGTTTCTCCGTGCCCGGCCTGGGACTGATAATCGGACTGCTGGTGATATTCTTTACCGGTTTCCTGGCGACCAATTTCCTGGGGAAGAGGCTGTTGCGCGTCTTCGAGCGCTGGCTGATGAGGTTTTCTTTCATCCGTCAGATATATTCTCCGGTAAAACATATTATTCACTACGTGGCTTCCCGGGAGAAACCGTCATTCAATAAAGTCTTTTTGTTCGAATATCCTTCCAAAGATATATGGACTCTGGGTTTTGTCACAAACGAACATTTTGAAAAAGGCAGCGTGTCTTCCGGTTCCGACCTCGTGGCCGTTTATGTTGCCAGCACCCCGAATCCCTTTACCGGTTTCGTGGTATTCGTGCCGCGTTCGAATCTGCGCCCTTTGGACATTTCGGTAGAAGAAGGTATGCGTTTGATAGTCTCCGGAGGCATAATGACCCCCGGGAAAAAGCGCGGTGAACATCCTGAAACTGATCCGCGGGGAGACGGAGAGATATCCGCGGCTGAATGATCCCGGGAGCGGGCAGCCGTATCTTCGGGAAGGAGTAAGGAGTCCGGAATGATCAGCCCGAGAGCCATATCCGGCCGCATCGGCGCCGTGGTATTCTTATGCGCCTGTTTTTGTCTGACTGACTGCCGCTCGCCGGCGGCCGCGCTGGACTGGAAAGCGCTTCATGAGCGGGCGGAGACGCNNTCCCCGCCGCAAAGCGGGCTTACGGCGCGTCGGCCTCTCCGGAAGACCGTTACGTGCTGGCGCTTGTCTATCTTGCCGGACATAAGAACGCCGAGGCCGGCGGCATATTCGACGAGCTTTTGGCGGGCAGCCCGGGCGCCGTCGAATTCCGCTGGGGTAAGGCCGAGGTCCTGCGCCGCGGGCGCCAGGCGGCCAAGAGCCGGAAGATGCTCGAGGAAATACTTAAAGCCGAACCCTATGTCGCTCCCGCTTATAACAGCTTGGCATATATTAAACATGCCTCGGCGGATTTTCCCGGTTCCGTGGCGCTGGCGCAGAAAGTGATCGCCATGGGCCGTGACAAGGTTGACCGCGCCGATTACGCCAAGGCGTATCTGATGGCGGCCGGAGGCAAGGGTATGATAGCTCATTATGGCGGGCCTTTGTCCAAGGTGCTCAACGGTAGCGCGGTCTTTCCGCTTCTAAAAAAAGCCGAATCGCTCCGGCCGGATTGTCCGGAGGTATTATTCGGCCTCGGCAATTTTTATTTCCTTGCCCCGGTGGTCGCAGGAGGGAACAAGAAAAAAGCGCTTGATTATTTTGAGCGGGCCGTGCGCAGGGATCCTCTGTTGGCCGACGCTTATGTGCGCATCGCGCAGACATACCGGGCCCTGGGAGACAAGGGTAAATATGAAGAATACCTGTCCAGGGCGTTGAGTATAGAGCCGGATAATATCCTGGCATCCGACGAGCGCAGTGGAAGATGCCGTTTTATCTGCATAAGCCCGGATAAATGAAGGAACGGTCAAAAAATGACTTCGAAAGGAGAAACCGGATGAATTTCAGGTTTTTTTTAGTTCTATCGGCGGCCGGTTTAGTTATCTGCGGCTGCGCGTCCAATAAGACGCGGACCGTGGAAGGCGCTTTTATCGGAGGAGCTTTGGGGGCCGCGGCCGGAGGTATCATCGGTCATCAGAGCGGGCACGGAACCGAAGGCGCGCTGATAGGGGCGGTTACCGGGGCCGCTGCCGGAGCGGCAACGGGGAGTATGGTGGAAAAACAGCAGGCCGAGTCTTCCGCAGATCAGCCCGTTCCGCAGGAGCAGCAGGTTCCCGCCGGTCAGCCGGCGGCGGTCATAAACCCTTCCGCCAATCCCAATCAGATCCCGGTCTCCCAGATCGTGGAGATGGCCAAACAGGGGGTGGATGAAAAAGTCATAATCGATAAGATCCTGCTTAGCGGTTCGCGGTACGCCTTCACGGACGCGGAAATAGCATCTCTGGAAGCGCAGGGCGTGAGCCGTCTTGTAATAGACAGTATGCTTAGGGATTGAAGAACGTTATGAATGAAATGGGGAGCCAAGGCGCCGGGAAGTTCCCGGCGATAAGCGCGGAGACGGCCAGGAGGATGGACGAGTATGCGTCCGCCGTCATCGGTCTCCCTTCCTTGATATTGATGGAAAACGCGGCCGTATCCATAAGCGCGGAGGCGCTGGCCTTGCTTGACGGCAAAGATTCCGTCTGCGTATTCTGCGGCAAAGGGAATAACGGAGGGGACGGTTTTGCCGCCGCCAGGCAGTTGTTGACCCGCGGGAAAAAGCCGGCGGTTTTTCTCGCCGCCGAGCCGGAAGAAATCCGCGCAGACGCGCAGATAAATCTGGCGGCCTTGCTGAAGCTCGGCGGTTGTCCGGCGTACTTTGCCGGCGCGAAAAAGCGCGGCGATATCCTCGACCGGACCCGCTCCTGCGGGTTGGTGATAGACGCCCTGCTCGGGACAGGCATAAAGGGAAATGTGAGCGGGATTTACGCGGAAATGATCGATATAATCAATTCCTCCGGGGTGCCGGTTCTTTCCGTGGATATACCTTCCGGATTGAACGCGGATGACGGGTCTATAATGGGGGAATGCGTTGAGGCGGCGGTTACGGTAACGTTCCCCGCCGCAAAGCGGGGGATGTTCCTGAAAGACGGGCCGCGGGTCTGCGGAAGGATCGTCCCGCGCGATCTGGGTGTGCCGCTGGATGTATTGATGAAAGGCGTTAAAGGTTCTAACCTATGAGCAGACGGAAGAACAGGGACATCCCGGTCTCGGGCGCGCGCGCATTGTTGTTTTTTTGCCTGTCCGTCTGCGCCGTCTTCCTTTCTTCCTGCGCCAGGACACCGCAGTATCCCGTCGGCACGGCTCCTCTGCCGGTCAAGCCGGGCTATATGCCCAGGCAGGACATCGTTCATATCGTAGGCCCGGGCGAGACCCTTTGGCGCATCAGCAGAATGTACGACGTCAAGATGGCCGATATCACAAGAGTCAACAGCCTTCCGTCGCGTCCCGTGTTGAAAATGGGCCAGCGCCTGACCGTTCCCCGCGCCGCGCCGCTGAAGCCGGTAATCCCGTTGTA
>DIEK01000073.1:0-134 GCA_002418595.1 Candidatus Omnitrophica bacterium UBA5776
CTGCGATACCAACGGTGGAACGCTTACTTCAGAGGTCCTGCGCGCGGTTAAAGAAGTGAAATCACTGTTGAAGGCCGATATCGGAATACACTGTCATAATGACGGGGGCCTGGCGGTGGCCAATTCTCTGGCCG
>DIEK01000073.1:146-14724 GCA_002418595.1 Candidatus Omnitrophica bacterium UBA5776
ACGGTTACGGCGAGCGCTGCGGCAACGCCGATCTTATTCCGATCATCGCCAACCTGCAGTTGAAAATGGGAGTGCGCTGTCTTCCCGCCGACAAATTGAAAGGACTGACCAGATTGTCTCATTTCGTCAGCGAGATCAGCAATATGACGATCAGGAACGACCAGCCTTACAGCGGGACCTCGGCGTTCGCTCACAAAGGCGGGGTGCACATTAACGCGGTGATGAAAAATTGCGCTACTTACGAGCACATCGATCCGGCGCTCGTAGGAAACAGGCGCAGGATGCTGCTTTCGGAACTCGGGGGCAAGACCGGGATATTGCTGCGCGCCCGCGACCTGGAAATGGACTTGACCAAAAACGACCCCAAGACGAAGAAATTACTTAAACTGGTACAGGAACTGGAGCATAAAGGATACCAGTTCGAGGCGGCGGAAGCCTCTTTCGAGCTGCTGCTGCAGAGGGAAATAAGGAAACACGAAAAATTCTTCGAACTGGAAGGTTTCAGGGTGGTGGTGGAGCGCAGCCAGGACGGAAAAATAACCACCGAGGCGATTATAAAGATAAAAGTCAAGGGTTCCCGTGAGCATACCGCAGCCGAGGGCGACGGCCCGGTCAACGCCTTGGATAACGCCCTGCGCAAGGCGCTCCAGGATTTCTATCCCAACCTCGCGCGTATGCACTTGAGCGATTTCAAGGTGCGCGTGCTTAATGAAAAAGACGGTACCGCCGCCAAGGTGCGCGTTCTTATACAGTCGCAGGACGCCGGTGATACCTGGAATACGATCGGCGTTTCAGAGAACATAATCGACGCCTCCTGGCAGGCTTTGTCGGACAGCGTGGAATATAAACTGCTTAAGGATAGAGCTTCCCGCGGTTAATCCCCTCCGCCCAGAAATCACCGGGGCTTGAGGTTTTTAAAGTCGTAACCGTTGCCGAATATCGAAACGGGCTTCGTTCCGTAACCGCAGCCGGTTTTTACCCGGAGATTATTCATGGAAGAAAATATAAACGAGATACCCATTCATTACAATCCCGCGGCTACCGAGGACAAATGGTACGGTTTCTGGGAAGATAAAGGTTATTTCGGGGTTTCTGCGGATCCCGGGAAGAAACCTTTTGCCATCGTTATTCCTCCTCCCAATGTCACGGGTATTCTGCATATGGGACACGCCCTCAACGATACCATTCAGGATATACTTATCCGGCAGCAGCGTATGCAAGGGAAGTCGAGCCTCTGGATGCCCGGGACAGATCACGCCGGCATCGCCACCCAGAATGTGGTGGAGAAGATGCTGATGAAGGAAGGACAGCGCAGGCAGGACCTCGGCCGCGAGAAATTTCTGGAGCGCGTCTGGCAGTGGAAAGAACAATACGGCTCAACCATCATAAAACAGCTCAGAAAACTCGGCGCATCCTGCGACTGGACGCGCGCGCGGTTCACCATGGATGAAGGATATTCCAGGGCGGTCACGGAGGTTTTTATCCGGCTTTACGAAAAAGGCCTTATTTACCGCGGTGAATACATTATCAACTGGTGCCCGCGATGCCAGACCGCCCTCGCAGACGAGGAGGCCCCGCACCATGAACTGGACGCGCATCTTTATTATCTCAAATATCCCTTGAAGGACGATCCCTCGCGGTCCGTGACGGTTGCCACTACCAGGCCGGAGACCATGCTTGGCGACACCGCGGTCGCGGTCAATCCCAAAGACAGGCGTTATAAGAAACTCGTCGGGAAAACGCTGCTTTTGCCTTTGACCGGCAGGGAGATAAAGATCATCGCCGACCCGGAAGTGGATGCCAGGTTCGGTACCGGAGCGGTCAAGGTTACCCCGGCGCACGATCCCAACGATTATCGTATGGGCAGAAAGCACGGACTGCAATTCATCAACGTGATGCATCCGGACGGCAGGATGAACGAACTTGCCGGAGAGTATTCCGGGATGGACAGGTTTGAGGCCAGGGAAGTCGTGCTGGAAGATATGAAGGAGAAAGGCCTGCTGGAGAAGATAGAGCCGCATAAGCTTTCTGCCGGGCACTGCTACCGCTGCCACACCATAATCGAACCGTATCTTTCCAGGCAATGGTTCGTGAAGATGAAGCCGCTTTCTTTGCCCGCCATAGAAGCCGTCAAGAAGGGCAGAATCAAGTTCTATCCGAAACGCTGGACCAAGGTCTATTTGAACTGGATGGAGAACATCCAGGATTGGTGTATCTCGCGGCAGATATGGTGGGGGCACCGACTGCCGGTTTATTACTGCGACAGCTGTCTTAAACGGCAGGAACAATCCACAGCCGATAGTTCATCGCGCGCGGACAGGCCTTCCAGCCGGGAAAATGAGGGGATCATTGTATCCGGGATTAAACCGGAGAAATGCCCGGTCTGCGGGAACGCGCAGTTGCGTCAGGACGAAGATGTGCTCGACACCTGGTTTTCTTCCTGGCTCTGGCCGTTCGCCACTTTCGGCTGGCCGTTTGGGCAGGGGCAGGAAGAGGAGAAGAAAAAGAAAGAACTGTCGTATTTCTATCCCACTGATACCCTGACCACCGCCTCCGAGATCATCTTTTTTTGGGTGGCGCGCATGATTATGGCCGGGTTCGAGTTCATGGGGGATATACCGTTTAAAGACGTCTATATACACGGCACGGTAAGGGACAAGGACGGCAGGAAGATGTCCAAATCGCTGGGAAACAGCATCGACCCGCTGGAAATAATCTCGCAATACGGCACCGACGCCCTGCGTTTCAGCCTGATCGCTATCACCGCCCAGGGACAGGACGTTTACCTTTCCAAGGAGCGGTTCGAGCAGGGCAGGAATTTTGCCAACAAGATATGGAACGCCTCGCGCCTGGTGAAGATGAGCCTTGAACCAGGGACAGGGGCGTTTGAGGCGTCCGCAGTTTCTTCCGACAAGAATTTAAACGTGGTCAACCGATGGATATTGAGCAGGCTTTCTGCCACCCTGAAGAAAACCGACGCCTCGCTCTCCGCTTTCCGCTTCAACGAGGCAGTCAACCTGCTCTACTCTTTTTTCTGGAAGGAATACTGCGACTGGTACCTGGAGATAATCAAACTTGATATGAAGGACCGGCAGAACCAGGCGGTGATGCTGCGCGTGCTGGAGAACTTTCTGGCCGCTCTGCATCCTTTCATGCCTTTTATCACCGAGGAGATCTGGCAGAAGCTTCCGCATGATGGCGATTCAGTGATGACGCGCGCCTGGCCGGGACATAAGGATTTGCGCCAGGACCGCAAGGCGGAGGCCTTTATGGAGGATATTTTTGCCGTGATCGCCGCTGTGCGCAACATCCGTCAGGAACTCGATATCCCGCCGCAGAAGGAGATACCAGCGGTCATAGCCGCTTCTTCGGCGGCGCAGGCAAAGTCGCTGGAGCCGCTTTCTGCGGTCATACGCCGCCTGGCGAGAATATCCGGTCTTGGTATTGAGAACGGGTATAAGCATAAACCGTCTTCGGCTGCCGTCGTGGCCGGCGGTATGCACGTGAGCGTTTTGCTTGAAGGCATAGTGGATATCGCGGCGGAGAGGGAAAAACTCCGCGTTAAGATGAATAATACCTCCGGGGTTATCCGCGGCAAGGAAGCTATGCTGGCAAAACCTGGTTTCGCGGACAAGGCCCCCAGGGAAATCGTGGATAAAGAAAAGGCCAGACTGCAGGAGTTGAAAGAGACCCTGGAAAGGTACCGCGGAATATATGAAGAATTGCGGAAATAATATAGAATACGAGAGGATAGTGTCGCAGGCACTGCGCGAGGATATCGGCAGCGGAGACGTTACCACGGATTTCTTCGTGCCCGGAGGCTGTTCGGCTTCGGCTTCTTTCATCGCCGTCCGGGAGATGGTGGTCTGCGGCCTGGACATCGCCGCCGAGGTATTCAGGCAGGTTGACGGAAAGATCTCCTTCAGGAAACTGCGCAGGGAAGGCGAAAAAGTCCGGCGCGGCGCGGAACTGGCGCGCGTGAGCGGAAAGGCGCGTTCGCTGCTAAAGGGAGAGCGTGTCGCTATAAACTTCATAGGGATGCTTTCCGGGATAGCCACCCAGGCGCGCGCCTACGCCGATAAAGTGAAATCCTACGGCGTCAAAGTGGTGGATACGCGTAAGACTTTCCCCGGTTTGCGCTCCCTGCAGAAATACGCCGTGCGCACGGGCGGGGCTGATAACCACCGCAGCTGCCTGGATGAAATGGTGCTGGTAAAGGACAACCATCTGGCGGCCTGCCCGAAAAGCGGCAAGCACCTTTATTTGAGCCGCGCGTTCTCAACGCTAAGGAACAGGTTCCCGCGCGGGAAGATGAAGATAGAGATAGAAGTAGAGACCCTGGATGACTTCCGCATGGCGCTTTCGCTTAAGCCGGACATCATTATGCTCGATAATATGAAACCCGCCGATATCAAGAAAGCGGTGCGGTTGCGCGGCAAGGCGGGAAGGCGCGCTCCTTTGCTGGAGGTGTCGGGAGGGATTACGCTTTCCAATATTCGCGCTTACGCCGCCGCCGGCGCGGATATCATCTCCGTGGGGGCGCTCACCCATAACGTTAAATCGGCGGACATCAGTATGGAGTTCATCCCGGCGGCCGTAAAAGGCAGGTGAAATGTCTTTATTCAAGCTGGTTTCCTCTTACCGCCCGCGCGGCGACCAGCCGCAGGCGATAGAGAAGCTCACCCGGTTAATTCTTTCCGGTAATTCCCGCCAGACCCTGCTCGGGGTCACGGGATCGGGAAAAACTTTCACCCTGGCGAACGTGATAGCCGGGCTGGATATCCCCGTTCTGGTCATCTCTCATAACAAGACGCTCGCCGCGCAGCTCTATTCGGAGTTCAAGGAATTCTTCCCGCACAACGCCGTTGAGTATTTCGTCAGCTACTACGATTATTACCAGCCGGAAGCCTACATCCCGTCAACGGATACATATATAGAGAAAGACGCTTCCATAAACGACCGGCTGGACCGTTTGCGTCTTTCCGCCACCAGTTCTTTGATGTCGCGCCGGGATGTGATAATCGTGGCGTCGGTCTCCTGTATCTATAATCTCGGTTCTCCCGATGACTACCGCGACGCGCTGGTGTTCGTGGAGAAAGGTTCGGAGAACGGCCGCGACAGGCTGATGCTTGACCTGGTCAACGTGCAGTATGAAAGAAACGATTACGAGTTCAAACGCGGCCGTTTCCGCGTCAGGGGGGATACGGTCGAGATATATCCGGCTTACAGGGAAACCGCTTTGAGAGTGGAATTCCACGGAGACAGAGTGGAGAAGATCAGCGAGGTAGAGCCGGTATCCGGGAATATTCTCGCCGGCCTGGAGAAGGCGGCGGTGTATCCCGCCAAGCATTTTCTTGTAGCGCAGGAGTTGATGTCTCCGGCTATGGAGGCGATCGGCGCGGATATGCGCCTGCGCTGCGATGAACTCCGCAAACATAATAAGCTCCTGGAGGCGCAGCGCCTCGAGTCTCGCACCAAGTATGATATGGAGATGCTTAAAGAGACCGGTTACTGCCACGGGATAGAGAATTACTCCCGTTACCTCTCCGGCAGGCCGCCCGGGTCGCGCCCGTATTGTCTGATGGATTATTTCCCGGGAGGATTTCTGACCATCATAGACGAATCGCACGTGACCGTGCCGCAGCTGCGCGGAATGTTCGAAGGAGACCGCGCCAGAAAGGAAGTGCTGATAGAATACGGCTTTCGCCTGCCGTCATGCCTGGATAACCGGCCGCTTAGATTCCCGGAGATAGAGGCGCTGCTGGGCCAGGCGATATTCGTTTCCGCCACTCCGGAAAAATACGAGATCGGGCAGAGCAAAGGGAACGTGGTAGAGCAGATAATCAGGCCGACCGGCCTGGTGGATCCTCGGGTGGAGATTAAACCGGTGGAGGGGCAGACGGACGATTTATTGCAACTTGTCAAGGAGCGCGCCTCGCGCGGAGAAAGGACACTGGTTACCACTCTGACTAAACGCATGGCAGAGGATTTGAGCACGTATCTCCAGGAACGCGGAGTGAGGGTTAAATATCTGCATTCAGAGGTCAAAACCTTCGAGCGCAGCAAGATACTGAAAGGACTGCGTAAAAAAGACTTTGACTGCGTGGTGGGGGTGAATCTTCTGCGTGAAGGGCTGGATCTGCCGGAGGTGTCGCTGGTGGCGATCCTCGACGCCGACAAGGAGGGGTTTTTGCGTTCCGCCACTTCGCTGATCCAGGTCTCCGGCAGAGCGGCGCGCAACATAAACGGCACGGTGGTGATGTATGCCGACAGCGTGACCGATTCCATGCGCAAGGCGATCTCGGAATCGAACCGCCGCCGCACGATACAGCTTGAATATAACAAAGAGCACGGCATTACGCCTGTCTCCGTTAACAAGGCGATAAAGGACGGCATCGAGATATACGATAAAGCCGAGGATTACGCGGCAGAGCTGACCGGCCTCAACAAGGAAGAATATGAGCTGAACCGTTACGTCTCCGAAATGGAGTATGAAATGGAACTGGCGGCGCGCAACCTGCAATTCGAGAAAGCCGCGGCCATCAGGGATAAACTCAAAGAGATCGGGAGGCTGAAGAAATGAGAGTTAAGAAATCGTTCTTCGCGTTCGATATCGGTAATAGTAATATCACAGCCGGGATTTTTCTCGGTGAACGGTTGCTGCGCCGCGTGAATATCCCCACCGCGCGCGCTGAAAATTGCGGCGCAGTCCTGCGCAATATCGGAATAAAAGACGCGGAAGGTATGATTGTATGCAGCGTGGTTCCGGCGGCGACGCGGTCTCTTTGCCGCTGCCTGCGGCTGTGCTGTCCGTTGAAACCGGTGGTGGTGGGAGGCGGCGGAACGGTAGTCCCGATCAAGAATCTTTATAAGAAGCCTAAAGAAACAGGTCAGGATCGGCTGATTAACGCTTACGCCGCGGCTAAACTTTTCGGGGCGCCGTTGATTTGCGTTGATCTGGGGACAACTGTTACATTTGACGCGGTATCCGCACGGGGTGAATACCTGGGAGGTATGATATTTCCCGGGATGGATATGCAATTACGGGCTTTGTGCGGGGGGACCGCTCTGCTGCCGAAGGTCAAACTGCGGGCTCCTTCCGGATTGCTGGGCAAGCGTACGCAGGACGGTATGTTGAACGGCGTGGTGAGAGGTACCGCCGCAGTCTGCGATGGACTTTGCGCCGGGATGAAGAAACAGCTTGCAGGCAAGGCAGCGGTCATCGGCACCGGCGGAGACATACGGCTTATCAGCCGTTATACCCGCGTTTTCGACCGTATCGAGCCCGAACTGACGCTCCGAGGCTTGAGGATGCTGTATGAGTATTATAATAACAGGGCCGGTTCAGGCCTCGTTGAGTAAAAAGGATCGGATCGGAAGTATTGAGCGCAGAATCCGAAAAGGTAAGGGAAAGTGATGCGAGATATGGAGGATATCGCGAAGCCATGAGAATAATATCGAAAACATTGGTTATAGACGAGTTGAAGCGGATGGCAGAGGAAGGGTTCGGCAATATGGTCAAGGCGGTCGTGGACACCGAACGCAGGCTGATAGCGGTTGATGCTGATTTGCATTCCGACCTGGAAGCCGCTTTGCTCAATGATGGTTCTAAGCAAAAATATCTCTGGGGGATCAATCTTTATCCCGGCCTTCAGGAAGATTCTTTTATCGAATTCGATTCGATGATCAACCTTCGCCCTTCACAGGGTAATAAAAGCCGCGGCGTTGATGACGAAGAATTGCGCAGGGAGATAGCCGTCATAGTGGCGGAGAGGATAAAGAAATGAATTATCAGCATAAGGAGCTTGCCGCCGGACGCTGGCAGGAATTGACCTTTGTCGAGCAGATGGCTAATATAGGCAGCGAGGTGGAACGGGCCGTTAACTGGCGTTCCCGCAATAATCCGGATTATGCGCGCCGCGCGGCCGAGCGCGCCCTGGAACTGACCGACCTGACCATAGGCGCGGCAAAAGGGTTTCCCCGCCTCAAGGAGCTTGCCAGGATGCGGGAAGCGATAGTGGACGATTTCTTCGGGGAGAACAGTTTTCATTCCACGGACGCCGCCTGGCGCAGCTACTTTCTTGCTTTTACCTTCGCGGCGAGAAGAACGCGATAATATGTGTCCAGGATAAGAATAACTGAAATAGATTTGTTGTCGGTGTTTAAAAATAAAACCCGGCGAGAACCGGTTTTTTTGATTGACTGCCTTATAGAAACGTGATAGTCTGTTTTCTAAATTTTACCCGGACAGGTTCCGGGGTGCCGGAAGTCTCCGGTATGGCTTTTCAACAGGCAAAAGGAGGAAGTAGAGATGTTTTCAGATTTTCTTTGGATGGCACCCGTAGGTTCGATCCTGGCGCTTTCGTTCGCGGCGTATCTGGCTTGTTTCATTATGAGACAGGACCAGGGTAACGACCGCATGAAGGAGATCGCCCTGGCGGTCAAGGTAGGCGCGCGCGCCTATCTTAAGAGGCAATACGCCGGAGTGGGCATATTCTTTGCCGTGGTCTCCCTGATATTGTTTTATTTGTCTTTTAAGAACTACCTGGCGATCTTCGTGCCGTTCGCCTTCCTTACCGGCGGTTTCTTTTCCGGCCTGTCCGGTTTTATCGGTATGACGGTAGCGACCAACGCCTCCAACCGCACGGCGCAGGCCGCCACTAAAAGCCTTAATTCAGGCTTGCGCGTTGCTTTTTCCAGCGGCGCGGTCATGGGTCTGGTGGTAGTCGGTTTAGGGCTGCTTGATTTGAGCATCTGGTATTATTTTCTCAATTGGTATTACGGAACGCACGCTCTTCCTTGCGGCATGGATAAAATAACCGCCATTACTTCCACTATGCTTTGTTTCGGCATGGGCGCCAGTTCGCAGGCGTTGTTCGCGCGCGTGGGAGGCGGTATATTTACCAAGGCCGCAGACGTTGGCGCCGACCTTGTGGGTAAGGTCGAGGCTGGTATTCCCGAAGACGACCCGCGCAATCCGGCGGTAATCGCCGATAACGTGGGGGACAACGTGGGAGACGTCGCCGGCATGGGAGCCGATCTATACGAGTCATACGTGGGTTCCATTGTGGCGACTTCCGCGCTGGGCGTGGCGGCCGGTCTCGGTCTTGCCGGGGTCACTGTTCCCATGGTCATGGCGGCCGTGGGCGTGGTAGCCTCTATCATCGGGACGTTCTTCGTCAAGAGCAGTGAAGAGGCGAACCAGAGGGTTTTACTTGCGGCCTTGAGAAAAGGCGTTTTTGCCAGTTCCTTTTTAGTCGCGGTGGTTTCTTTTTTTCTGGTCAAGGGAACGCTTGGTATGCAGCATATCGGGGTCTATTATTCCGTGCTGGCCGGCTTGATCGCGGGCGTGATCATAGGCCTCTGCACCGAGTATTACACTTCCAGCAATTTTAAGCCGACACAAGGCATCGCCGACTCGGCCTTGACCGGTCCGGCCACGGTAATTATCGGAGGTATGGCGGTAGGAATGATGTCCACCGCCGTTCCCGTAATAATAGTTTGTTTGGCGATCATGTTGAGTTTCTTCCTGTCGGGCGGCGCTTCTAATTACGGGGCAGGGCTTTATGGAATAGGGATATCGGCGGCAGGCATGCTTTCCACGCTCGGTATCACGCTTGCCACCGACGCTTACGGGCCGGTGGCGGATAATGCCGGGGGTAACGCGGAGATGTCTCATTTGCCTCCGGAGGTCAGGAAGAGAACCGATGCTCTGGACGCTCTGGGCAATACCACTGCGGCGACCGGAAAAGGGTTTGCCATCGGCTCCGCCGCTTTGACGGCTCTGGCGCTGATCGCGGCTTACCGCGACCAGGTGGCGCTTGCGGGCAAGGAGCTTTCTTTGAGCCTGCTTAATCCCAACGTTTTGATAGGGTTATTTCTGGGCGGGATGTTGCCGTTTCTTTTCTGCGCCTTGACAATGCGCGCCGTGGGGCGCGCCGCCGGAAAGATCGTGGTGGAGGTGCGCAGGCAGTTTAAGGAGATAACCGGTCTGTTAGAAGGCAAGGCTAAACCTGATTACGCGCGCTGCGTGGATATAGCCACCGCTGCCGCGCAAAAGGAAATGGTTCCGGCTTCTCTGCTGGCGATTGCCGCGCCCATACTGGTGGGTATTTTCGTGGGAGTGGAAGCGGTCGTCGGATTGTTGACGGGTGCCACGGTCACCGGTTTCGTGCTGGCGGTAATGATGGCTAATGCCGGCGGGGCATGGGACAATGCCAAGAAGTTCATCGAAGAAGGGCATCACGGCGGTAAAGGGTCGATAGCCCACAAAGCGGGGGTTGTAGGAGATACCGTCGGCGATCCTTTCAAGGATACTTCCGGCCCCAGCTTGAACATTTTGATTAAGCTGATGTCCATGGTATCTATCGTGTTCGCGTCGTTCATAATCGCGAACAGTTTTTTTAAATAAGGACAATTAGCATAATAACTAAGGGGGCGTTCCCGCTGGGAACGCCCCCTTTTTTTTCTGCTTGCCATTTCTCCATAAGCTACTAAAATAATATATTATGAAATTGGGTTTTTCCTTTCTCGAACTCATTATCACTATTCTGATCATTCTGGCCCTGCTGTTTATGGGTTTTGCCGCTTTAAGGGACATCATAGAGAAATCACGCGTCGCGGAGGCTCGTTACGTGCTGGGGCAGTTGCGCAACGCGCAACAGGCGCTCAGCATGTTCACCGGAGAGAGCGCGCAGTCGGTCAAAGAACTTGATGTGATCGCTCCGGATAGATGCGTCCCGACTCATTACTTCCGCTATTATCTTTCTTCCGAGGGCCAGAGAGGCGTGGCCGAGAGATGCACAAAGGGAGGCAGAGCCCCCCAGGCCAGGATATCTTACTCTCTTTCGCTGGATTTCCGGACCGGGGAATTCAAATCAAAGTAGGTAAAATACCCGTATGGATGATCTGGATTTCATCCGCCGCTGCGTCATGGGAGACCGGGCGGCCTGGAGCGAATTCGTAGACAAATATTCCCAGCTTATTTTCAGTTTCGTCCACAACGCCTTGAAGGCCAGAGGCGCTTCTACTTCCGATATCAATCCTCAGGATATACTTCAGGAAATATTCTTTTCTTTGCTGAAAGACGACTTCCGCAAGCTTCGCACCTTTCAGGCCAGGAACGGCTGCAGCCTGGCAAGCTGGCTGCGTCAGGTGGCGCTTAACGCTACTATAGACCGCGCGCGCAGAATCCATCATTTTTATCAAGAGGAGGAGACCCCGGACGAGGAATATTGTTTTACGCAGGGGAACGCGGTCGCGGACGCCGCGGGTTCCGCGCAGAATAGTGAAATGATAGATAATCTCAAAAACTGCATAGAAAGGCTGGGTCTGGAGGACAAGTATTTTATGGAGTTGTATTTCGCGCGCGGTCTGCGCCTCGGACATTTGCAGAAATTGCTGCGCAGTTCGAGGGGGGCCGTGGATATGCGCAGGAAACGGGTGCTCGGCAGACTGCGCGAATGTTTCCGCAGCAGGGGTTATGACCTCGCCGCGGACCTGAAGGACGGGTGAAGGGATGGATGAGCGGCAATTAATTAAAAAAGTTTATGAACGTTGGAAGGCTTCGCGCGCAGCAATGCCTGTCAAGCATCCGGACGAAGAAACTCTGGCCTGTTTCCTTGAGGGCAGGCTAACGGAGCCGGAAGAGGCTTACATAAAAGAGCATATTCTGGAGTGCGACAGGTGCGCGGAGATTGTTTCCGCCGCGGCCGCGGAAGAAGATTTTTCCGCCCCTATTTTAGGAGAGGAAAGAAAATCCGCGTTGAAGGAACTGTATTCCGGAGCAACGCTTCCCGAGGCCGAGTTCTCCTGGAAAGATGGGATTTTCCGTCTTTTGCGCGCGTCCGGGGAATTATCTGCCAGGCGATACGCGCTGGGAGGTATCCTTAGAGGAGTATGTCAGCAGGGATCAGGTAAAGCAATGCTGAGAAGTGTCCGGGGCAGCCTGAGATTTGAAATAGCGGTTTCCGGCTGTTCCGGCGGTTATTTTTTTCTCCGTTGCGGGATGCACGGAAAACTCCCGCCCGGGGATATTCGGGCGGCGCTTTACTGCCGGGGGCGCGAATATGAGTCGAAAGTCCTGCCGGCGGGAAGGGCGGTTTTCGATTGCGTTCCGGCGGGAGATTATCTCCTGGAGATATCCTCGCCGGAAGGCGTAAGGCTGGCGGCGGTGAGGCTGTTTCTTAAAGGTTAAGGTGGGGCGTTGCTGATAGTAGAGATCTCGCTGGAAGACGGGGAGATATTTTTCGGCGTTTTCGATCGGAATGACGTGGAGTGTTCTCCGGTCAGACGCCACCTGCGCTGCGGTTTTCCCGCCAAGGATTTAAATCTTCTATGCGGCAGGTTCCCTTTTTTTTCCTCCACCCGCGGTTTGTATATTCCCGGAGAAGACGGCACACGGGATATGATTTCTTCCGGCCGGCTATTATGGAAATCGGTATTTCCATCGCGGGTCAGGGAGGTCCTTTCCGGGAGCGCCCGGAAGACCCTTTTGATGCTCCTCGACGATCGGCTTGCCGAGGTGCCCTGGGAACTCGCTTATGACGGGAATGATTTCCTCTGCCGCAAGTTCGCCTGTTCGAGGATACTGCGTTACCGGGGGGAAAAAGATTCCGTCCGCAGGAAGAGACCGCTGTCTCCGGCAAGAGCGCTCGTACTCGCCGACCCGGCAGGAGGATTGTCTTACGCCTATGCGGAGGGTTTGGAAATAAAAGGTATCCTGTCGCGTTTACCGGGCATAAGTGTTGATTTCAGGTCTTTTCCCGCCGGAAAGATGTTCCTGCACGAGGCTCTCGGACGCTACGATATGCTCCACTTCGCCGGGCATTGCCTGCCGGGGGAAAAGGGAGGGTGGGTGCTCAGCGACGGGGTATTCGGCGCCGAAGACGTGGCGCAGGCCGCTCAAGTTTCAGTCCTTCCTTTTTTTGTTTTCGCGAATGCCTGCGCTTCTGCGGCGGGGCGGCGGGGATTTCCGCCGCTGGCCGCTTCCTTTCTGCTTCACGGTACTATGCATTATCTGGGGACTATCGCGGCTGCGGAGGACGCCGCCTGCAGGGATTTTGCCGCCGGGTTCTACCGCCGGCTGCGGGGCGGGCTGTCCATAGCGGAAATCGTGCGCTTATGCAGATATTTCCAGCCTTCGCGTATCGGGACCTGGAGCAGGTATGTGTTGTACGGCAGACCGGACACCGCGCTCTACGAGCGGCGGCGGGCCTCCGCCACAGGCAGCCGGCTGTTAAGGAACTGGAAGACCACGGCCGCGGCCTTGATGGCGGGAGCCGTGTTCCTTTTCGGCCCCCCCGCGCAGGAAGAAGAGAGCAATTATCTGCTTTTACTTAAGGGCCGCAGGATGTTCCGCGGCGGGGAGCATGCCGCGGCCGCGGCCGTTTTCAGGGACGTTGTGAACAAAACGCCCCGGTGCGTGGCGGCATACCGTTTCCTGGGGGAGATTTATGAGCAGGCCGGACGGCGCAGGGAGGCGCTGGAGTGTTATTACGAGCTTGCCAGGCAATGCGCCGAGAACGGTTATCAAAGCGGTCTCTCCTGCGCATACAGCGGTATCGGCTGGATATATCAGATGCAGGGTAAGCACGCCCGGGCTGCTGGGTTCTACAGCAAGTCCCTGGCGCTGGCGAGAGAAAACCATGATCGCCTGAATGAAGCTCTGGCACTGCGCAGGATGGCGGTTTGGCAGATCGACGCCGGGGATTATGACGCCGCCCTGGGACTATTGACCAAAAGCTCGGATATCAACAGGGAAAAACAGTGGATATACCGTCATAAATACAATCTTGCCTGCGATTATTTCGATATCGGCCTTGTGTTCGTCAATAAAGACGATTATCCGGCGGCGAAAAAGTTCTATTTGAAAAGTAAACGTATTTTCGAGCGTCTCGGCGCCGGGGAAGAACTAAGCGATTGCTATTTCAATTTGGGGGAGGTCTTTCTGCTGGAGAAAGATTACGCCCGGGCTCTGGAGCTTTATTTAAAAGGGCTGGAACTGGATATTAAACAGCGTAATTATGCCAATATCGCCGGAGACCACAATATGATAGGAGAATTGTATCTGGAGACCGGGGACCGTGTTTCCGCGGAGCGTTCTTTTATGACCGCGGAGGCCAATGCCGTCAAGGCCGGAGCAGTGCCGGAGTTGGCGGAGGCATGCTGTCATCTGGCTTCTATTTGCAAATCCGCCCGGCGAAAGCAGGAGGCCAGGGAATACCTGCGCAAGGCGCAGGCCGTTTTGAGAGAGATAGATATGCCGGCTTTTTACAGCCTGCGCAAGAAATTCCGCGAACTGGAATTATAAAGAGCTTCCGTTTTTCCCTCTTTGCTTCGCTCCGCACGGTGAACTCCCGCCTCATTATTGGCCGGCCCCGGGCCGCGTCAAGAATTGTCCGTTAGATTTCCTCTCTTCGCACCGTCTATTAAATAGGGAAACACACGAAGCATTAGACATGAAGGACGATCCGGAAATCCCAATGCGGAATCGGGCAAGTGTTCTTCTGTGGAATAACACCTTGCCTTATTGGAGAGGCAAGTGTTCACTAGTGTGAAAGCATTCGCTCGTGCGGTA
>DIEK01000073.1:14886-15681 GCA_002418595.1 Candidatus Omnitrophica bacterium UBA5776
GTGAAAGTGTTCGCTCGTGCGAAGGAGCCGAGGGCTTTAGCCCGAGGTGCTCCGCTTATCATGTTTTTTGAAAGGAGGAGTCTTATGCGTAAATGGTGTGTGATCGTTTTTCTACCGTTGTTTTTTTCAGCGCCTCTGCCTTCTAAGACGGCGGCCGGAGAGGATAGTGTTTCGGTAAAAGACGCCCTGTGCGTTCTGTCCCTGGGCGGCAACGTTTTTCTATCCGGTGCAAAGGATACGGTCTGGAAGAGCGTGGACCGGGGATTGAACTGGCAGCGTTACGGAAGGACCCGCGGGATTAAAGGCGAAGTGAGGGCATTGTCCGGTTCCGGAGCCGGTATCTTTGCCGCTTCTTCCTCCGGGGTATATCGCAGTTCGGACGGCGGCAGGGAATGGCGGCGGGTGTTCAGAGGGAAAGGTTTATTCTCGGTTCTTTGTTCCGGAAGCAGAGTCCTTGCCGCAGGGGAGAGCGGATTGGTCATTAGCGACGACAACGGAGGACACTGGGTTAAGGCCGGAGGGGCGTTGTCATCCATGCCTGTTTACCGGCTTTGCCGCGGCGCGCGAGGCGGTATTTATCTGGCAGCCTCGGACGGGGTATACGAGAGTCCCGACAACGGGAATACCTGGGACAACATTATGTCCTGCGGCGTTGTTCCCGAGGGAGAAGAGGAACCCGGCGGCGAAGATGAGGAGCCGGCTCAGGAGGCCCGGGCGAACGGTAACGCGCTGATCGCCGCGCTCCCGCACGGCGGAGTGTGCGTTTCCTGCCGCGGACGCGTTTATCTGGCGCAG
>DIEK01000026.1 GCA_002418595.1 Candidatus Omnitrophica bacterium UBA5776
GTGAATTTTCTCCCGAGAAGCCAGTAATAATACTCCTGCCTGTCCCAGGCTGAGACGGAATCGGTCAGGATCACGCTTTCATCGGGGATATCCTCCAGCAGGCCGTTCTTCAAAGCCTTTTCTATGGTCACCATCGGATAATACCCGATTTTATTCATACGGTCGGCCACGTAACGGTTACAAAGCAGATTGACCAGTGAAGCCGACGAAACGGCGCATGCCAGCAATACTGCGGCCGTTTTAACCAGGTAAGGCCCTCTGAAGCGGGCCAGGATTCTGCCCGCGGACAACACAAGGGCGGCAAGCAGAAGTACGGCTCCGTAATATTGCAGATAAACCTGCAGATAAGCGGAGCCTAACGGAGTAGCCTGTGCTTGGGAGACAAGGAGATTAGCAGCGCAGGTAGCGCCGTAAATGCCCCTCCGAGACAAAAAAGACGGAACGTGTTCACGCGCTCTTCGGCCCTGGCGGTTAGGCTGTAAAAGAAATACCCGAATCCGGCGGCAATAATCAGATCCCCCGGTTGGAGCCATCGTACCAACTCTGTAAAGTTAAAAACATTTCTATTGAAGAAGAAATATGATAACGGAAATGAACCAATGATTTGTATATAAAATGTCTCTAGAAATAACAATGGGGTGAACGTGATAGTATAGGCGCCGCCTTTGTCGAAAGGAACGGAAGAGCGGAAATATATGGACAGCAGCGCCAGAAATGCCGACAGAAAAAGAAAAATCCACGCCTGCCTCAAGGCCCTACCGATAGCGTGCAGCCGTCCTTTCCCCGGCCCCCGCCCCGCGTTCCATAATGAGAAAAGCGGATAAATCAGGCATAAGGAATACGATATCTCGTATGTCAACAATGCCGTCAGATACAAAAAGGCGGCTCCGGCCAGCGATTTTCCGCTCCCCGAAGCGATGAATCTCAAATACAGCCTCAGGGAAACGAGAATTTCCAGCAGCACAAGCGGCATCATGAAATGGAAAGAAAGGATAGGTTCGTACCAAATACGGAATTGAAAGAAAACACATACCGCCAGTATCAACGCGTAGGTGAGATATTTTGATCTTGTCACGGTCTTAACCAGCCAGCCGAACGCCAGAATGTCCAGAAGTATGATGAACAGCGTGGCGGTCTTATACACAATCAAAGGTTTCAGTACAGAGAACGCCGAATAGGCATAGAATGCAAAAGGAAAAAGCCTCCCCATTGTCTTGAACCAGCCTGTATACCAGATCGTCCATGTGAGCTGCAAAACGTTCATTCCCTTAAGCTCAGCGTCTGCCTGCGCAGTAACGTTCAGCGCGTCGTCCGCGAAATAACCTGTCTGCAGAAGTGGGAACAGAGCATACCAGGCGTACGCGATGATCCCTGATAGTATCAGGAAATCAGGCAGCCGCCGACGGAATGATTCGTTTAGATTGTATAGAACTCTCATTGTTTTCTAGAATAGCCCCAGTTTCCCCAGAGCGACGGCCAGCAGACGCTGATCGTTTTTAGCGGCCTTGGGCCGGGGAAACCTCAACAGTATCTCGTTAGCCGCGTTCTTCCTCAAAAGGTCGGTCCTGAACTTGATCTTGTATTGTTTCACGGCGTGAAACAAAACCACTCCTGCTTTCTTCCCGTTTATGAATATCTCGGCGTATTGCCATCCCATGACCATTTTCGGAACAATCACCAATTCCGCCGAAGGAGACGCCGGCAATTCATGTAACATAAATTCTATTCTAGCACTGTGTCCTTCATTCCAACGGTGCGTTTCTTCATCGATAGACCAGCCTGATATCAGGAATTCCTTGTCATTATGACTAATCCACGTTCCGGGCGAATAAACTTTCAATACCGGCTCAAGAAACTTGAGCCGGTTTCTGGAGTCATCGGGATAAAATAACCCTGTTTTTCCCAACGCAATGGCCAGAAGTCTCGGGTCTCCTCCGATATGTTTGGCGTTCAGCAATTTTAGTGTGATACAATTAACCGCATTCGGTTTCAGTAAAACGGTATCTATATCTAAAAAATAGTTTCTGGGGGCATCCATAAGGATGTCGCCGGCTTTCCTGCCGTTAACCAAGACCTGGACGTTTTGGAGCCCGATCACCATCTTGGGGATGATGATAAATTTCATGGCCGGCACCGATCTGAGGTCATTTAGTTTGAATTCAATGTTGGCGGAACGCCCCTGGCTCCAGCGGTGAGCCCCTTCATCTACTGACCAGCCGGAAGTCAGATACATGTCGTCGGTATTCGTTATCCATTCTCCCGGCACGTATAACCCCAGAGCCCTGTCCCTCAACAGCGCATTTCTCCTTGCCTGTATATCACCGTTCTTTCTTATGAATTCGTCCCTGTAAGCTTTCAGGTTGTAGACGACGAACCGGCCGTCGTCATTCTCCAGAGGCTCTGAGGCGATCAAAGGCCTTATCTGCGCTTCCACCCCGGCCCCCGAATCCTCGTAACCGAACCGGTCGATGAACAAACCGTTATATCCCATTACCACCAGCGTATCCAGGAGCTCCTGTCCGGTTTTATATCCGATAGACTTTATGACGGCATCGGCATAGCTCCCCTTGAAAGCTCCGTAACTCCACTTCACTCCCCGGGTATTCAGATACCCCCTAAAGTGCTCATAATCCGTTATTTTGTTGAGAGGAGGAGTCTCGGGAAAAGGGAAATACGGCAGTTGGAATACCGACGAGTCCTTCCCCAGGGCGGATTCTACCGAGGAAAAGAACTTCTTGTCCGAAGCGATCTTTTCCTGATATCGAGCATAGCTTCCCCAGCGTATTGGCACCTGGTCACAGATCGCGAAAAGTAACAAAATAGACAATGCTGCCGCTGAAATAAGCCTGCGTTTCGGGGTTACGGCGTATTTTTCATACAACGCGCTCAAGAGATGAGCAACGAACAACAGCGAAAAAAACGCGATAAAAATGCTGATCCGGTTGTAGGCGCGGACCTGCTTGGTTATCAAGTAAGCAATGAAAACCGCCCCGCCGCCAATGGTGGCCAACAGGACCGCGAACAGATTCAGCACGCCGATCCTGCCATAATTAGACTTTATATCGCGGCGGAACAAGAAAACGGTGCATAAAGAAAGCACCAGGCCGATCGCCGAAACCATCCCGAGGGCCGACATATCGTTCTCTGTCACAAGCGGCGCCGCCCTATTATACGCGTCCCGCAAAGAAGCGAAAAACGGGAGATTATGGCCTGTGCGCGGCAATAAAAGCTGCGATATTTTTAGGCCGTATATCTCCGATTCAATAGCGCTTCTCAATATATGAGGGCTTTGAGAATGAAGCAATTTATCGACCAGATTTGGAAGTATATTCAGTATTACCATACCCGCCATAAGACAGGTCAAGATCAGCGCGCTCACCAGATTAGCGTAGTTCTTACGATTGAGCGAAGCTACCGCGCCCGCGAAAAGTATGAAAAGCATCCCAAAAAAGGCGTAATACGCTCCAGTAGACGCGGCAAGGAAAGAAAAGAGCAAAATCGCGATTATCTTCCTTCTGGGAATACTTTTAAAAGATATTCGTCCGGAATTGAACAAATATCCCCCCTCTTCGAACATATTCAAAGCCATCCAGCATATGACCGGCACCATATAATATGCCGACAAAAAAAGGTGCGCCTCGCCACGCAAAAGGTGATACGGTATAAAGGTATAAATCAAAGCGCATACCAGAGCGACCGGGGTTCTAATCCTGCACTTTAGAAAAATGAACATGGCAGAGATGCTGACTAGGGGAAAAGTCGCGAGAAAAAACAAGTTAAGAGTTGCGGCCCAACTGCGGGTTAAACTTCCAATGGCTTTGATAATCAAAAAATTAAACAGGTCGGACATGGGGTATCCGTAAAGGTCCGCTCCCAAAGGAGCGCCCAACATCGGATTTCTCAAATACCAGCCGTTATCGATAATTCCTTTTATGATCGCCGAATTGAACAACCCATCTCCTTCATAGCCGAACGAAACAAAAAGATCGGCCCGCCACAGCCGCATGATGGCAGTAAGCAGCAAACTTGATAACGATACTACAGAAAAATACGCAAGAACTCTTTTTTTTGTATTCATGGATTTTGTCCTTATTTGATTATTCCCGCGCTCTTTGTTTACGAAAATTTCATATGGGTTTCACGTTTTTCAACAATGCCCCGATCACGGGATAATCGCTTTCAGCAGTTGCTTGGTACTCTGGTGCCAGGTCAACCACGGCATACATATAGAAGCCGGGTTGCATCCTCTGGCGTTTAGCGCAAGCCATTTTTTCACGGCATCGGCAAGCGTTTCCGGTTCCATCCCAGAGAAATAGAACGCGTATTCTCCGGCAACCTCGCGAAATACGGGAATGTCGCGGGCGATAATCGGCAGATTATGCTGCGCCGCTTCTATCAACGGCAGGCCGAATCCTTCGCCCTCCGAAGCGGCCAGCAAACAAGCTGAATTCAAATATACCTTCTCCAGAAATTCATCGCTTATGCCCTCAAGCCAAAAAAGCCTTTTATCATACTCTGGGTGTTTACGTATACGCGCCTCTATCTTCTCAGCCATCCATCCCTTCTTTCCCACTATTACGAGGTTCACGTCAACTCCGGACTGCCATAGCAATTCGAAAGCGTCAATGGTCTGAACATATCCCTTGCGCGGTTCAATAGTCCCCACCATAAGAAACGTCTGCCGCGCTGCCATTTTTTTAAGCATTTTGGGAGCATTATCAGGCATACCTTTTGTGGGTATGGAGTTATCCATGTCGGCACCAAGATGAAACCAGCTCATTTTAAACGGCCTCAACCTGTCCTTGCAATGTACCTTCTGCCAGCCGGAAAATTCATTCGCGACCGCTTGCGATATACAAACCGCCCCGTCGAAACGGCTGATTATTTGCAGCCATTCGTGATGTATCGTATGCACACTGTGCTGCTCCGGCCAATAATGCGGGAAAAGAATGGGGAGAAGATCGTAAACTACAAAATAAACACTGACACCATGCCTGTGCATAAGGGACAGGCAATCTGCTTGAGCTTTGGTGATAAGATGCTGCAGATGCAAACCCAAGAAAACATCTCCGGGCTGAAAATCGATCACACTGTCCTTGGAGTGCCTCGGCTGTCCCTGCATCTTATCAACAAACTGCCGGGCATAAGAATACCCTTTGGATCTGCTGGTCGCAAAGACAGGCTCCACCGAGAATCCTTTCGGTGGGAATTCCAGCAGTTCTTTCAATACGCTCCTGGTTACTCTCTGGACGCCTGTTTTAATATCGTTATGGATAAATTCGGAGATATCAACAAACAGCTGTTTCTGAGGTAAAGAGACATGATTAAGACCTATACAATATGCGGCGGCTATTAGATCGGAGGAATGCACCTTGCTGCCGTTTTCAACCTGCCCTATGCTTTCCAGTATTTCTTCGACAACACGTTCATTATCCGCGTATTCAGGCTTTATAAAAGGCGGTTTACTGATTTTTTCAAAAATCCCGATCATATCCGCGGCGTTCCGTTCTATTGAGCCTTCTTTTCTGTGTTTTATCTCGTTCAGTATCACGTCACGCGTAAAAGATTCATCCAGCATAGCTGAATACAACCTACCTTTTATCGAATCTTCATCTTTTGACTCAAATAGAGCTTCATCATAGCCTAAAGTCTCTCTTGAATACTTATTGTCGTCGCCTATTACCGGCGTACCGCAATTCACCGCTTCAACCGCAGTAAGACACACACTATTGCGCGGAGAAAGAACTACAAGAAGCCTGCTTAAGTTATACAGCTTAACCATATCCTCATCATTAAGCTGATGCATGATGATTAGTTCTCCGTCCCTGATACCGGAAGAAACAGCAAGAGAGTATATCTTTCTAACATCATCATCACATATGCGACCTATCAACAGTATCTGGTACTCGCCGCGCACGGCTGGCGGAAGCTTACAGTACGCGCGCGCAAAACACAGAAATTCCCTGTCATCACCATCACCGGCATCAAGTATAATAAAATGCTTCCTGATCTTAAAACGCTGAAAAAGGCGCGCTTTTAATACCGTTCCGATGTTCATCGGCCTAAAAATTGGGGCGCAATTCGCTGAGAGGCCGACTACGCTGCCGCTCGAAAATCCGAAAGTATTCGTAATCTCCTCAGCCCCAACTTTGGACACGGATATAACCTTATCGGCCCGCTTCAAATACTCAATCTTATCAAGAAAAAAATTCTTATACTGCCGATCATAATTGAATTGGTGCGTAAAACGAGAGGAAGTAATTATTTCGGAAAAACCGGCGGTTGTAGTTATTCGCGGAGAAAAAACACCTATGGTCGTGACGGCGTTATCAGCATATCCCTCTAGAATGTTCATTATATGCACAATGTCTGGATTGAGCCGCAGTAGGAACGCTTCACGCATACGTTCCGCCGCTTTTCGCCTCCATTCATGCCTCATATCACTCCCGGATAACGGTCCCGCTGCCGACCAAACGCGTATATTCTGCTGTGGGATTATACCGTCCAGAGCGGCCCGTATCGGTTCGATCGTATCCGGGAAAAGTCCGTTCAAAGCTATGATGACCTCATGGCCGGAGTGGCTGCCGGCAATCGCCTTTGTGAGAGAAAGCGAATAGCGGCCGATATCTTCAAACCGGCTTGACGTTTGTGAAACCTGTAGATCCAGAATTATCCGCATAATATTAGTAATTCGTGCGCTAAGCAAATCCGGCTTTCAAGCCGGGGATTTCCACGGTTTGATTAACCGGGAATCATACGACCCGGCTCCGTTTAAGATTCACCTTTTGCTTTAATCTTTCCAAAATGGACAAAGAAAACATGGAGAGACAATCGGTATCCGCATACATATTCTGATGAAGCCTCTTCTCTCTTTCCAGTCTTACCTCCACGATCTGTTGCCTAAACAGATTTTTAAAGAATTCCTTGAGCCACGGTAAGGCTGCTATCACCTTTTTTGCCGCGTTTCCGGAAAACAATCTTGAATATATGCCCATCACAATGTCCAGAAAATAAAGAGACACCCTCCGGGGATATGAAACATACACTGCTTCGTCCGGATGGGACGGTTCAAAACGGTTTATTCTATCCTGAAATTCTTCGGACCCGGAGAAGGCCTTAAGCAGCCCCTTTACATTCTTCGCCTTTAAATACCCCTGGATGGCGCTCTCGCTTTCAGGTTCCCTTCCCAGGAAACAACGGTAAGCGGCGATTACATCCTCTCTGACAGGCCTATCTTCATTTCTGACGAACCATGTGGCCGCCTGCTGCAGTGCCGACTCAAGATTCTGCGCCCGCTGGAAGAGGGGATGTTCGCAAGGTTCCATTTTTCTTATTTTTCCCTCGGCATAGTTTTCATAGCGGGAAATTATCTGTTCGAGCGTGCAGCCCATATCGGCATCAAAAGCGGCCCTTGTGGCGGCCAGGATATCCGGGGCACCGTCGCGCTGCGCTATGACGGAATAATCCTGGCTGACCCCGTTCAAGACGTCGAACAGCGACATCTTTTCTTCTTCCCGCGGCCTGACCGTTTCCTGTAACCGTAATATTTTCACTTTACGAAAACCGTAATATTCCGGAAGAAAAGACAGTAACTGCGGTGGAATGGGACGCTGATGCATAGGATCCATATAGAAATTGGACGTCCCGGTCAAGATATTCTCCGGATTAGGAGTCTCAAGTATCAGGAGGCCGCCCGGTTTTAACACCCGTAAAGCCTCCTTTACCAGTTCCTGTAGTTGCGAGAACTGCAGATGCTCAACAAGGTGAAAAGCAGTTACCAATACCAAGTTCGCATCCGGCAGCCGCTTTATAAAATCAATTGCATCGGCGGTGCGGACATTCAAACCTAATCCCTTGCAGGCCGCAAGCTGGATATCATCAAGATCCACGCCTATTGCGATAAAACCGGCTTCCGCAAGCAGTTCGAGCCATTCCCCCCGCCCGCAGCCTAAATCCAACGCTTCCCCCTTCCCATAGAAATCCAGTAAAGGTCTTACAAACGGCAAATACGTCTTCAAACGCAGTTTTATCAGCTCTCGTGAACCGCGGTATCGATCCTCAAACGCCCGGTAAAAACCGTCATCCATGACCACACTCCAAGCTCGGAGGCAGCCAAGCGACCCCCGCAAATTTACTTTTGTCGGTGTTAACAACCTTGAATACCAAGGCGAGATCTCGCCATTCATAACTCTTCGTGGTATGCGTTTCCGCAGTATGTAAAGCAACCGCGACCGAATAACTCCCCTCACCGAGGTCAACATTAAACTTAAAATCCAAAATATACGATTCTCCTCGCTTTAATTCAACGATATTTTGCTTCAAATGACAGGTATTGGTTCCGAATACAGACTGTCCAAGCCTGTCTTTAATCAGATAGCCTATTACCAGATTTTCGATGTCCGTGGTTGAACTCACCACAATGCGCAGGCGAACCTGCTGTCCCACATTAACAGTCTCCACCCGGTTATTTCCCGTATCCAACAATGCCACATCCTCTATTATCGCTTCTCTTGTTCCCGATATAGTCTGGATTTTTCCGTTCTCCGTCGTCTTCTGATGGATAATATTACCGGTATTCTCGGACAATGTGGCATTGTAATAATCCATAACGGTTTCCGGCTCATCCTGCATAACAAATGTTCCTGCGTTCAGCAAAATCACCGAGTTGCAAATGGACAAAATAGCGTTCTTGTCGTGAGAAACTATCAGCAGCGTCGTACCTTGACGGTTTAACTGTCGTATACGCTCGAAACTTTTATGCTGAAAATAGGTATCGCCTACAGAAAGAGCCTCATCTACTATCAATATTTCAGGGTCTAGATTCACGGCAACGGAAAACGCTAAACGCACGAACATTCCGCTGGAATACAGTTTTACCGGCTGCTTTACGAATTCTCCGATATCGGCGAATTCGATTATCCTGTCCAGTCTCTCGTCAATCTCTTTCTTGGACAGACCGAAAAGTGTTCCGTTAAAATAAACATTCTCTGTGCCCGTTAATTCCGGGTTAAAGCCGGTCCCGAGCTCAAGTAAAGAAGCTATATTCCCATTTACGCGGTAAGCCCCCGATGTGGGAGCGAGCACCCCGGAAATGATCTTAAGCAAGGTTGATTTACCCGAACCGTTTTTTCCAATAATTCCAAGTGTTTCGCCTTTTCTGACATCGAAACTAATGTCTTTAAGCGCGTAAAAATCATGATGGTATTTCTTTCTGCGGGGATCCAGCGCTTCCTTTAACCGGTCGATCGGCCGATCATAAAGCGAGTATATCTTGGTTAGATTTCTTACCTGCAGGATTGCATCAGACATATCAAAGGATATCGGCAAAATGAGGTTTTAGTTTCCGAAAAACAAAAATGCCGGCTGCCATAAAACAGAACGTTACTCCCCAGAAATAAAATCCCCATAAAGCGTCTTCCCAGAAAGGGATATTGTAAAGAAAAGATCTCCTGTATCCCTCAGTAAGATAACATACCGGGTTTAAATAACAAAGGATCCTGAATCGCGGAGGGATCATCTCCATATTCCAGTAAATAGGCGTTATCCACATCAAGAGATTCAGAAGTATCACTATGCCTGCGGCCAGGTCGCGGAAAAAGACCATTACCGCGGAAGCCAACCAGGACATTCCCAGCACCAGGCAGATACAGGCAAAGAAATAATAGGCGCTTTGCAGCCAAAACAATGACGGATATATACCGAAAATCAGCAAAACTAAAACAACAAGAAAAAGGAATATAAAGTGAATGACCGCGGCGGAAAGCACTTTAATAAGCGGCAAGATAGAAAGCTTGAAATGTATCTTCTTAACGATATAAGAATAACTTATAAGCGAGTTGGCAGCCGTATTGAGCGCCTCCGAAAATAAAACCCAAACAGCCATTGCCGGAACTATCCAAGCAAGAAAAGGGACATTTCCCTCCGGTCTCACACGAAGGCCGAATTGAAGAACGAACCACATAACTGCGACCAACAAGGTCTGCTGGAGCAAAGCCCAGGCAAGACCGAAATATGAACCTATGTAACGTTCCTTCAAATCACGCTTAACAAGCTGATAGACGGCATATTTCTTCCCCCATATCTCGCTGAGAAAAGAAATGGCTCCCTGGACACTGACGCTTATTAGTCTTAAAACGCCATTAAACATCTGTGACAGTCGACTGATTACTGTTTTGCGGCGCGCTTCATTCTGGCAGCAGCCAGGTCCGCCTCAACCATCATTCTCACCAGTTTTTCAAACCCGACCTTCGGCTTCCAACCCAGCATTTTCCTGGCCTTTGTACTATCTCCAAGCAAAAGATTGACTTCTGCCGGCCTGTAAAAACGCCTGTCCACCTTAACATACTTCTTCCAGTCAAGCCCGGCATGTTCAAACGCCAGTTCCAGGAATTCCTTTACCGTATGAGTTTCACCTGTCGCGATCACATAATCGTCCGGCTTCGACTGTTGGAGCATAAGCCACATTGCCTCCACATAATCACCGGAAAACCCCCAGTCCCGCTTAGCCTCCAGATTCCCCAGCCGTAATTCTTTGCTCAAACCATACTTTATCTCAGCCACGGCATTGGTTATTTTACGCGTAACAAACTCATACCCCCTGCGCGGGGATTCGTGGTTAAAAAGAATGCCGTTGCAGGCGAACAGGCCATATCCTTCGCGGTAGTTACGCGTCAGGTCGAAACCGGCGACTTTCGATATGCCGTAAGGAGAACGCGGATGAAAAGGCGTATTCTCTGTCTGCGGTATCTCCCTGACTTTGCCGAACATTTCACTTGAAGCGGCAAAATAGAATTTACAGCGCGGAGCCAACTCCTTAATTGCGGCAAGAATATAATGCGTGCCGTTTATGTTCGTATTTATAGTGGAGAACTCGTCCTCGAAGGAATAACTGACAAAACTCTGTGCCGCCAGATGATAACATTCATCCGGCTTTATCTGATGAACAATTTTAAATAAACTGGCGAAGCTCTCAAGAGAACCAGAATGAAGCGTGACTTTTTTCTGAATGTGCCTTATTCTCCAGAGCCTGTGTTCCGGATCTTCCAAAGCGACCCGTCTTACTACTCCATGGACTCGGTACCCTTTTTTAAGTAATAACTCCGATAAATATGAGCCATCCTGACCGTCGATCCCTGTAATAAGTGCTGTCTTCATCTTTTTCTTTACTCCCGGATAACTGTTGTTAGGTTATATCGAGCAATTGACATTCCTGTACTTTGCCGAGAATATCTAAATGGCGCTCAACGATGTAATACGCTGTTCTCCACGAATTACTTCCGGCAATACTTATCGTGAACACGCTCTATATCATCCTCCTCCAGATAATCTCCTGTCTGCACCTCCACTATTTTTAAAACTGACCTCCCGTGATTTGTTAAACGATGGCGGCAGCCCACGGAGATATAGGTGCTCTCGTTGGGCTGGAGAATGAATGTATTCTCTCCCCTTGTCACCTCCGCCGTGCCTTCCACAATCACCCAATGCTCGCAACGCCTGCGATGCACCTGTACACTAAGGGCATGCCCGGGATTAACCTCCACCATCTTTATCTTAAAACCCGGCAAGTGCTCAAGCACCGTGAAACTTCCCCAAGGGCGTTTCACCTTGCGGTGGCTGTAGTGCTCCTGTCTGCGGCTGTTTTTAAGAAAATCCACAACTTTCTTGACCTCTTCACTCCGATCTTTCCTGGCCACAAGCAGGGCGTCCGGCGTGTCAACGATGACCACATTATCCAGCCCCAGGGTAGCAATCAGCCTTTTGTCCGACACTACGGTGGTGTTGTTACTCTCAATATCTATAACTCCATTGGGAATATTATTGCCCCGCGCATCTTTCTCTATCATTTCATCCCAGGACTGCCAACTGCCGAGGTCAGACCAGCCGAGCTCAATAGGGGCTTTAACCATCAACAATGCGGCAGTTTTTTCCAGCACTCCGTAGTCAAATGCCGCCGGTTTTATATCCGCCCAAGCCGAGTCTATATCCTGTGCCGAGGCAATGCAATGGACGGCGGAATACAATTCCGGCATATAGCGCATAAACTCACGCAGAAAGACTTTCACCGGGGCGACGAACATTCCGCTGTTCCAGTAATACCCGCCTTTGCGCAGGAACATCTCCGCGGTTTTCAAATCCGGCTTTTCACAGAAACGCTCCACGCCTTTAATGAGTTTTTTTTCAATCTTCGTCAGGACTATCCCGCCCTCCGCTTTCAACGCGGAGATATCCGGCAATGGCCCTTCTTTTATATAACCGTATCCGGTTGCCGGCCTTGAAGGAGTTATTCCGAAAATGATAATTCTATCGCAGGAGCAACACTTGAAAGAAACATTAAGCAAGTTCTTGAAAATCTCGGTATTCTTAATTGAATGGTCACAAGGCAAAACAGCCGTCTCTGCGGAGGAATCCCGCAAGCTTATCAAACGGCAGGCGACGGCTATGGAAGGCGCGGTATTCCTGCCGTCCGGCTCGCAAATTATATTCTCGGAAGGGATTCCATGATGACGGGTGATCTGTTCGATCTGGTGAAAATAAAGTCTGGATGTGACCGTATAGATATTTTTCGCCGGCACAAGCGTATGAAGGCGCAATATAGTTTCTTCAAACAGGCTATTGGGGCCTGAAAGCGGAAGAAACTGTTTGGGCTCCAGAGTCCGGCTCAACGGCCAAAAACGGCTGCCCTGCCCGCCAGCCAGCAGGACTGCGTAACGCCGTCCGGTAACGATACCTTCTACCTTTTTTCTATTTCTGTTCACACTTGTCCTGTTCGCTTCGCAGATTTTGCGGGATAAAAGTATGTTAAACTTGCGCCAGGCGCTTTTTTATCGCCTGCTTGCCGGAGGCTCTACGCGGTGAACTGCTTCCCCATCGCGGCCGCGAGTTTCGCCGGATCCTCGATCAGGTCGGTGGCAGACCAGGCGTCCAGGCAATACCGCTCCACGTAATCATATTTCAGGTAACCGTAACCGGCATCGCCCCAGGCTTTTCCCCAGGAATTCTTGAACTTGAACAACCCGGTTTTGTCGTTATAACCGCAAACGCAAACGGCGTGCCCGCCCAGTTCTTCTTCATTTTTGCGCGGCATTGGGACCTTGCCGTCTCTGGCCGTCTTTTCGCTCAACCAGCCGGAAAACACAAGCATTCCGCCGAGAAAAGGCCCGTTTACCAACAGGCTTCTCTTCATTTCTTTAACATTTTTCAGGCGCGCGTAGGCCTTGATACGGTATTTCAGCGCCTGAGAATCGGCGTTTCTTTTGGGTTTATCCGTCTGATAGGGTTTA
>DIEK01000083.1 GCA_002418595.1 Candidatus Omnitrophica bacterium UBA5776
CGACGACGTCTGGGAGATGTTCATGATAAGATTCTCCGGAGAAGGGCGCCCCTACTGGAAGAACTACTGGGCGCTGCGCGGGATAACTTTTTCCGTCTCCGAAGGGGAAGTCCTGGGCATCATGGGAGAGAACGGGTCGGGGAAAACGACGATACTCAAACTCATCGGCGGGATCATCCGTCCGGACCGCGGAAGCGGGGAGGTGAAGGGGAAGGCCGCCGGGCTGCTGGAACTGGGAGCGGGATTCCAGCCCGAACTTACCGGAAGGGAGAACGTGCTCATCTGTTCCGGAATGCACGGTTATTCCGGAGAGGCCGCCGAAAGAAAACTTAAGGAGGTGGGCGATTTCGCCCGTATCGGAGATTTTATTAATGCCCCGGTTAAGAATTATTCCCAGGGTATGTTCGTGCGGCTCGCTTTTTCTTTTGCCGTCAGCCTGGAACCGGACATTCTCCTTATAGACGATAGCCTGGCAGTGGGCGACGGCGATTTCCAAAAAAGCTGTATCGACAAGATAATCTCCTTGAAAGAATCAGGGCGCACGATAATCTTCGTCACCCACGATACCGGCCTGCTGAACAAGATAGCCACCCGGGCGCTGCTTTTAAAGAACGGCAGGTTATTGGAGGATTCGCAGCCGGAACGCGTCGGCGCCCTTTACGCCCTGGTCTGCGGCAGCCCGGAGGGGAAAGCCGCCCTGGAATCCGGCAGGCTGCGGATGGTGTTTAATAACGGGATATTATTCTTTTCATGGGACGGAAGGCAGGTGACTTCCGAGAAAGGGGTATCTGCTTATCTGCTCTGTGCCGGAGAATGGCTTTTTTCTCATTCGGGGCAATGGAGAATAACCGGCGGCGGCGGGAATAGGATAGAGGCGGAGGGGATTTTTTCGGACAAGGGGGTCTCTTTGAAATGGATCATCGAGCTCGCGGAGAATGGCGGCGTCCAGTGGGACATATACGCGTATTCCGAAGACGGCGCGCCTCTTGTGTCCGACTGCCGGATGGAATTTTGCTTCGACCGCGCCTACAACGAGTGGTTCACGAACGTTTCCCGAGGCGGGCTGGGGGCGGTATCCTCCGTCCAGGCAAGAGAGGCGTCCTCCGCGTGGATTCGTTATGCCGCGGTAAAGCCGGAGGAAAGGGAAGAAGACCGGGGAGCCGGGCTTCCGGAGGTGGTGGTGGAGCCGCGCAGAGATAACGAGGATAGCGACGGAGTGGAGGTGCTGGACGGAGAAGACAATTTCGGCAGGATGATGTTGCGTAGCGCTCACCCTCCTTTGTCTTCGGCCCCGAAATGGCGTTCCGCGGCAGCGTATTTCTCCGGGAGGATATTCTTCCGCCGGCAGTCCGTTCCGGTGCAGGCTGCCGCCGATGATAATGAAAAGGAGCTGGTCTCCGGGGACAGCAGATTTCTCTTTCACAACGGCGAGTTGCTTATGATTAGCGCCGGAGTTCCCCTTACTTGTTCCCGGCATATATACGCGGAGATATACGGAGACAGGCAGATATACGATTCCCGCGAGGCCGGCTGGAAAGTCAGAAAGACGGGCCCGGACAGAATAGTGGCCTGCGGATTCTGGCCGGGAGCGGCGTTCCGGCAGCTTTGGGAAATACTGCTGGCCTCCGACGGGACGCTGCGGATTAAGATATGGTTGGTGTGCCGGGCCGTTTCTTTATTCAGAAGGAGAAGGCTGCAGGCAATGTGTTTGTCTTCCTATTCTTCGTATTTCAGTTGTTTCGGTTCCGGAGAATTCCCCGCCAGATTCTGCACAGAGGAATACGACGTGCTGCAAAGATGTTTGCCCTGCGGCGACCTGGGAGTTTTAGACGCCAGCGGGAAGCTTCCCACCCTCGCCCTTTCGTTTGAGGAAGAGGAGAATAATTTTGCGAAAATCATGAATTCCGACCTTTTCAACCGCAGCCGCATATTGAGTGTGGAAAAAGTCGAGCCGGAAGAAAAACTGTTGTTTCCTCCCGGCAGGCACCACTGTTTTTCCGTTTCCATCAGGGCTTTTCCTCCCGGGACGGACCTTTCCGCGGGAGCGGAACTCCGTTCCGGTAAAGCCGGACTGCTTTTTTCCGGGGGAAGATTCGCGCTTATCCATGAAGGAAAAACCTTGAGCGGCGATTTGGGGTTATATGTTTCTTTCCGTTCCGGAGGGCGGTGGCACGACTCGGTGTCCAAAACGGTATGGAAACTGGATTCCTGCAAAGAAGGGGAGTTGACGTGTTCCGCGCAGTGGAGACAGTTGCCCATAAAACAAACCTGGCGTATTTACGCGAAAGGCAAAGGGAGGTTCGCGATACAGGTAGTTTTGCTCGTGACCGGGGATACCATACTTGAAAGGCAACAATTCAACCTGGCGCTTCGCGAGGTTTACAGCCGGTGGTCTCATCGTTCCCGCGGCGGCGTGTTCGGCATGTTCCCGCGCGATACAGGGGACGACTGGCAGACCGTGGAGACGGTTCCCGCCGGCGCGCAGCCGTTAAGCGCCTCCTGCACGAAGAACGGCCTGCCTGAAGTGAAGCTGGCCGTAGATGAAATAAGGGAAGGATGGAAGTTGGAAGCGGTCAATTCCGACCTCTGTTACCGGTCTAGAGTGCTGCGTTTGAGTAATGCAGGGGAGACAGCGCTTTCTCCGGGAGAAAGCGTGTTTTTTTCCGGGATGCTGACGATAGAATGATCATACCGGGTGAATGCGTGATTGTTGGATCACCGAAAGGCGGCGGCATCCGCGCAGCCGGTAAACCGGCAAAGAAATTTCCCGCGTCCCGCGGACAAGCCGTTTATCTCGCCTTTTTGTTGTCTTTTTGTTGTTACGGCCAGGGACTGCAGGCGGCGGAGTCTCTGGCGAAAGACTTTTATTCCGCGCGATGGAGGGTAACGGCCGATTCAGGCTGGGCCGCGTCTTCCGGCGGGGAAGTCGAACTTTATAGCCGGACAAAGAGTCTCCCGGCCAAGCTCCGATATTCATTTAATAAAAATAATCTCTGGCAATGGCCGGAAATAACGTTTTCGCTGGACCTTCCGAAGGCAGGGGATTTAAGCGGATTTTCCTGGCTCAAGGCGAGGCTGCGTGGACCGGCGAACGAAGAGATGTACCTTGTTGTGACGGTCGAGGATAAGAACACCGGAGCGTTGAAGCCTTGCATATGCCGGATCCGCACGGCCGGCTACCCGGTGGATTACAAACTGCCTTTTTCGGCGTTTGTCGTCTCCCCGGACTGGACGGTGCGCAACCCCGGTTATTCACCGGATATTGAGTGGAAGAAAGTGCGTTCGATCGGGATGCATAAAAAGGGCAGCGACGGCGGCAAGGGCAGCATCTTCTGGGAACGTCTGGCGTTTTATAGGGGAGGTTGTCCTTCCCCTTACGATATAGAAAAAGACAGGAGCGCTTCTCCGCGGCACTTTTTGGTTCCCCTGGGAAAACGCGGAAGAAAAAACGTTTATTCCGGACGCGTGGAGATATTCCCCGCTAAAGGGGCGAGCAGGACGGTGAGCCGTTATTTATACGGAGCTAACCTTGCCAGCTGGCTGGATCTGCCCGAAGAGGAACAGGTCAGGCTTTTGAGACCGGCGTTCCTGCGTCTGGGCGGGCCTTTTCTTGATCGTTATTCCTGGAGCCGCGGGTTTTACACTTTTCCCAGGTCGGCGTTAAGGATGAGGATGTTTCCCCTGGACAGGTTCGTGCGGTTTTGCCGCGCCGTCGGAAGCGAACCGATGATACAGATAAATGCTTTGGGTTATCGCGGTGAATCCGGCGGCGGCTTCAGTGCGGATAAAGAGGCCGCGGAGATGGTGCGGTATTTGAACGGCGGTCCGGGCGGCGGCGTAAGGTTTTTCGAGATAGGGAACGAGCCGTTCATCTGGCACTGGACGCATCCCGACCTGCATCCGCAGCCTTGCTCTGCGGAAGAATATTCCGTCCGCTTCGAAAAGATAGCCGGGGCCATGCGCCGCGCCCAGACTGAACTGCAAAACGGACGGGATATCAAGATATTCGCGCCGGCGATTTCCACAGCCTGGCAGGGATGGCGTGACTGCCTGGACGGAGAGGAAAACGCCGTGGAGAAATTCCTTGCCGAGAGCGCTTCTTTCAAGAATGAAGCAGACGGCAGACCTTTGCTGGACGTCTTGAGTTTTCATCTCTTCAATCGTTTTGCCGCCGAAGGAGGCCGGGAAGCTCAGCACGGCAACGCGGCCTTGCTCGATGCTACCGCCGTATGGTGGAAGAAAGATTACGTCAACAGTTATGACAAGGCTTTCGCCGCGGGGGACAAACCGGCGGTATTGCCGCGTTTCAGAAAGTGGATCGCCGATTACGGGCCCGGGCTGGAGTTGGCGGTTACGGAGTTCAATATCGAGTCCGAGTCGATGATAAATTACGATATGCTCTGGAAGGTATTGTATTTAAGCGACCTTTACGGCATTCTCGCGGAAGGAGGCGTTGATTACGCCGCGCAATTCTGCCTGAATTCATCCGACCAGAACATAGCGATGCTGGACGATACCGGAAAGAAAACCGCCTTGTATCATCCGTTCAGGCTGTATTCAAATTATTTTTCCGGAGTCTTGATGGACAAAAAAGTCGTCCCGGAGAACTGGGTGAGCGTGTATGCCTCCCGGCAGGGCGGGGATTATACGCTAATGGCGATCAACAAAGCTAACGAAACCAGGGATACGGAATTTCTGGTCGGAACGGACAATGGGGACAGCGTGATCTTTAAACGCAGGCTGCCCGCCTTGAGTTTGAGCTGTATCAGGCTGAAAGGCCCCGCTTATAAGGAAGCGGAAGTATGGGAATATGGCAGAGCACAGATCCATTGATATATCGGTAGTGATCCCCACTTATAACCGTAAACGGCTGTTGGAAGAATGTCTTGATTCGGTGTTGTGTCAGGACCTTCCCGGCGGATCTTTCGAAATAGTAGTGGTGGATGACGGTTCCTCCGACGGGACCGGCCTTTTTGCCGGCGGACCCGGAAAGGACCGGGACAATATACGTTATATAAAACAGGAGCGCCGCGGTCCGGCGGCGGCGAGAAATACCGGAGCGGCGCATTGCGGCGGCCGGATAATCGCGTTCATAGACGATGACTGCCGCGCCTGTCCCGGATGGCTGCGGGGCATGCTGGAGGCGCACCGGCTGCATTCGTCTGCGGCGGCCGTAGGCGGATATACGCTGTCTGATCCGGAAGGCGGCATCGCGCAGGAGGTAAGTCAGTTCCTGAGCAACAGCAGCATTGAGATCGACTGCGGCAGAGGCAGGGAACCGATATTTTTCCCTACCTGCAACGTCTCTCTTAAGAGAGAAATCTTTTCACGCTGTGAATTCGATCCTTCTTTTCCTTTCCCGGCGGGGGAAGATCTGGAATTCTTCTGGAGGTTGTATAAACAGGGGGAGAGGTTGGTTTTTGATCCCAAGATCAGGGTCGTTCACCGCCGCCTCCCCGGTCCGGCGGCTTTCTGCAGGCAGGCGTATCTTTACGGCAGGGGGAATCTGCTGGTAAAGCGACTTCACCGCGACCATGTGTTGCTGCAGGAGCTAAAGACCGGGCGGTTCGGTTTCTGGGCCGGTATGCTGGTAAATATGGCGAAGATTCCCAGGTTCGCTTATTGCCTGTGCCGGTTCTTTGCGCGTTCCCGGGGGGAGGCTTACGGGCGATTCAAAAAGGCAGGCGTGTTTTTCTTTTTCTGCCTGCATAAAATAGCATATATTTTCGGTAATGTCGCGAGGTTCTGCAGCGGCCGCAGGCTTCCTTTTGCCGCTCCGCAACTTTTAATACTGGACGTCACGCATAAATGCAATCTGCGTTGCCGTATATGCGATATCTGGAAAAATGCCGGTCGGGAAAAGGATATCTCCGGCAGATACGTCCGAAAACTGTTGAAGGAAGCGGCATCTTCCGGCATACAAGAGGTGGCTTTTTCCGGAGGAGAAGCCATGCTGCGCAGCGACATACTGGACCTTCTGGCATGCGCCCGCGGATTGGGGCTGAAAGGAGTGGGATTGCTTTCCAACGGGATTGCCGTGCGGCGTGATTTCGGGAAGCTGGAACCGTTTCTGAGGGACGGGACGGCGGTCCCGGTCCTGTCCCTGGATTCCCTGCGTCCGGAACTGCATAATTACGTGAGAGACGACGCGCGGGCCTGGGAGAATTCGATTGAGGCGCTCAAGGCCCTGGCGGATTTAAGAAAAGAAGCTTCGGGAGTAAAATTCAGTGTGATCAGCATCGTTTTCGAGCGGAATCTTGAGGAGCTTGAAGATCTCTATGTGTTCGCGCGCGAGCTGGGCGCGTGTAATATTCAGTACCAGCCGCTGCTGGCCAACAACCTGAAGATGGCGGAGAGAAAGAACGCGGAGTTATGGGTGAAGCCCGGGAGTTTCGGCAGTCTGGAACGCGCAGTCGAAAGGCTTATTGCGCGCGGGCGTTCGGACGGCGGGTTCCTGCGTAATTCGGAAGGCAATCTCAGGCTGTTCAAGAAATATTTTGCCGGTGAGCTGACGCCCGGGGACTGCGTTTGTTCATCCGCCGGCAGGACCGTTCTGGTCGCCAACGACGGGTACTGCCGCACCTGTTTTTCCGCTTACGGAGATATCCGCAGGCAAAGCCTGGCGGATATACTGTCGGGGCCGCGGATCAATGAGGCCAGGGAACGCGTGCGTAAATGTCCATGGCCGTGCCTGCTCCCTTGTTTTTGCGATTAAGCGCTCCCGGAGAGTTGACAAACTCCGACGNNNNAATGAGAATAGCATTGGTCATGCCGCCGCTTTACGGCGTGGATATGCCTCCTTTGGGTATCGCTTACGTGGCGGGGCGCCTGATGCAGGACGGGCATGAAGTCCGTATGTTCTGCCTGAATTCGGAGCTTTTCCATCTCAATCCGGATAAACGGTATCTCTGGGATTGGGATAGCGCAGACGAATGGCGCTCCCTGGAGGGAGTGGGCGCGCATTTCGATCTACCGGCGCTTTTGCGGGAATGGACCGGCAGGATATCGTGTTTTTCACCGGGTATGGTGGGATTCAGCGTGAACAGCCATTCGCTGGCGCTGGCCGGGGCGCTCGCGGGTAGTATCCGCGCGGCCATGCAAGGTATCCCTTTGATTTTCGGCGGGCCGATGTGCTCCGAAAGCGATATCTCAAGGGAGACGTGTTCCTGCGTAGATATATACGTGCGTGGAGAGGGAGAGGAAAGCGTGTCCGCGATCGCGGCAGCCGTCGAGTCCGGGGTAGATTTACGGACCTTGCGTCTTCCCGGAACGGTGGTGAATACCGCTTCCGGATTGCGGGATAACGGACCGGCAGAAATGATCGGCGATATAGATCGCATCCCGTTCCCGGCGCTGGAATTGTTTGACCTGGAAAGGTATACAAATAAAGAAGAGATCCCGATACTTTTTTCCCGCGGGTGCGATTTCGCCTGCCGGTTCTGCACCGACAAGCCGATGTGGGGAAAATACCGCATGAGGGCCCCGGAGAACATCTTCGCGGAGATGAAGAAGAGGTCTTCCTCTTGCGGCAGAACAAAGTTCAAGTGTAACGATCTGATGGTCAACGGTTTGCCGGCCGAGCTCGACAGGCTGAGTTCGCTGATAGCTTCCTCCGGCAGCGGTTTCTCCTGGGGAGGTATGGCCAGGGCTTCGGAAAGAATGACGCGCCGGCAGGCGGAAGGATGGAGAGCCGGAGGGTGCAGTTATCTTACTTACGGGGTGGAGAGCGGTTCACAGGCGGTGTTGTCGGATATGGGGAAGCCTTCGAAGAAAGCCTTGTTCGTTTCCTTCGCGGCGGCGCACGAGGCCGGAATTAAGGTCAATACACTCTGGATGGTCGGATATCCGAGTGAGAGATGGAGGGATTTTTTCCATACCCTCTTCTTTTTACTGCGCCAGCGCGGCAATATAGACGAGTTCGTCAGCGTGAGCTGTTGTTATATACCGAGGCTTTCCTGGCTGGGAAAGCACATCCGGGAATTGGGGATTAATCGTGGTCAAGGGGGCAACTGGTACAACAGCAAAGGCAATAACGCGGCATTGCGCCGCCTGCGCAGAAAGCTCCTGCTTATTTACGCCCGCTTGATCGGGATCTACAAGGGAGGGATATCTTAAGGAAAGAGATGCGTAAATTCACCCATTTTCTCCGGCTTGCCGGATTCTGGCTTTCCCGGCGCGCCAATTATCCGTTCGTTCCTCCTCAGACGGTGCAGTTCTCGTTGACTTCACGCTGTAACCTGAGCTGTAAGATGTGCAGTATCGCCGGAAGGCAGCCGGAAGAGGAGGAGCTTTCCACTTCTTGTGTAAAGGGGCTGATCGAACAGGCTGCGGCATGGGGAGTGAAGGAAGTCCTGTTCACGGGAGGAGAGCCTTTCCTGCGCGGCGATATTTACGAGCTGTGTTCTTGCGTAGCCAGGAACCGGATGAGAAGCATCATAACCACAAACGGCACTCTTCTGGACCGCGACGCCTGCCGCAGGCTTGCCGCCAGCGGCGTCGGGCACGTGCACTTTTCCCTGGACGGGCTGGAAAAGACGCATGATTTTCTCCGCGGCAAAGGCACGTTTGCGTCCGCGGTCAAGGCGTTCGGGCTTCTGCAGGATGAGAGGGAGCGAGGCGCGGCCTTTTCACTCGGCGCGGCCTTCACGGTCATGGATATCAATGCCGGAGAACTTTGTGATTTTGTCCGTCTTTGCGCGGGACTGCGGACGGACGTGGTCAATTTCCAGCCGTTTACTCCCGATAACGGCGATTTCAGCGTGGATGATACCGGCTTGCGTTTCTGGCCGGGGCCGGAAAAAATAGCGCTGTTGAAAGAACAGATCGATGAACTCGGAAGAATGGCGCCGGGCAGACCGGCGATTTTTCAGGAACCCTCCCTGCGTCTTCTTCCAGAATATTATGCCGGCACCCTCGGACCGCGCGACTGGACCTGTTTCGGGGGCTTCAAGACGGCATTTATTTGTTATTCGAAAAGGACGCCGTTGCTTTATACCTGCCACGGTATTTGCGGCGGGCTGGATAAGATGAAACTGCCGGAGGCATGGAAATCTCCCGAGGCATACCGGCTGCGGCTGCACTCCCGCTCCTGCGCCAAACCTTGCCTGCAAAGCTGTTATTCTTTTTCCGCCGCGTCCAGCCTCGGGGCGATCATGAAAAAATGCCTGAAAGGGAACTTCGCATGAGCAAAAACCGGTATTCCGTTATTTTTGAGGAATTATTCGGTTTCTACGCGGGCAGGGAAACCGGCGTCCCCCTTGTACCGCCGGAACACGTTTATTTTTCCTTGACCAACAGGTGCAATTTGAAATGCAGGATGTGTTCCGTCTATGGGGGAGGGGACGGCGAGATGGAGACGGGGGAGGTGTGCGCGATAATCAGGCAGGTGAAAGAACTCGGGGTGCGGCATCTGATATTGTCCGGCGGAGAAGCCTTGCTGCGCAGGGACCTTAAGGAAATAGTGTCTTTTTCAGTCGCCAGCGGCATAGAGATGGTGGATATTATCACTAACGGCACGCTCCTGAATGAAGAGACGGCCGATTTCTTCGTGAAAGAGGGGCTGAATCATTTGACGGTATCCCTTGACGGGCTGAGGAAGAATAACGATCATATACGCGGCGAAGGGGTATTCGACAGGGTTGAGGCGGCCATGGATATCCTCAACCGCGTTAAAAAGACGCGCGGCAGGCGTAATCCCACCCTCGGGATAAACTTTACGGTAATGGACAGGAACGTGGAGGATATGCTTCCCATGCTCGATTTTGCCGGCGGCAAGGAGTGTAATATCGTGGTTTTTCAGCCGGTGCTTTTCGACAACGTGAAAATGCACGTTAAACAGAAGAGTCCGCTATGGCCGTGCGGGGAGAAACTTCGCCTGCTGGAGGAGAACCTGAAGAGGCTGCGGGAACTGAAAAGTGATCCGCGGCATACCCCCATGATTTATACTTCCGACCAGGTGTTATCTTCCATGCCGGCATATTTCCGGGGAAGGGTGTCCGCCGGCAGGATCGGCTGTTACGAGGGGATAAAGAGGATGGTTATAACTTCCGGCGGACAGGTCTGGAGTTGTCTGGGGATATACGGAGACGCGCGCAGGGAAAAGCTGGCTGATATCTGGGTTTCGGCTTCGGCGCGCCGGGTCAGGGAAAAAGCCAAGCGCTGCCGCAGGCATTGCCTGCAGGATTGCGTTTATTCTCCTTCTTCGGTGGCGGCAGAGGCATTTAAGGTAGTCGCCGGCGCGCCGGAAGAGGAGAAGGCGCTTGCCGCGGCCTCACTGGAATCCGGACTGGAAAAGA